>JAJQGF010000018.1:0-3382 GCA_021200695.1 Lachnospiraceae bacterium | reverse complement strand
AATATCTTACAATCCATTTTCACTGATTATTACGAACATATTGAGTACCAACTCCATCCCCGTCCTGCCGTCATGGAAAATGTCGACAAGATGATTCACTGTGGTGACCCGTCTTTCGGTGGTGCCATGTACGGGTGTTCCCATTGTGGCAACCTCAAATTTGTCCCTTTCCGCTGCAAGAGCCGTTTCTGCCCTTCCTGCGCAATGCTTTCCGTAAAGTTCTTCTGGAAAAGATGACTCTTGCCATCGGCCCTTCCTTCAGCAAAGTAAAGAATGATATTTACAAAAATCATTCCGAAGGTTTCTATGTCCGGGCAAAACCGAATCTCTGCACTCCTGATGTTACCATCAAATACATCAGCAGATATCTTGGCAGACCTGTGATTGCTACTTCACGCATCGACAAATATGATGGCGAAAATGTCACCTTCCACTACACAAGACATGAGGATAATAAAACCATCGAAGAATGTGTTCCTGCCATGGATTTCATCAAAAGACTTATTGTTCATATCCCGGAAAAGCATTTCAAAATGCTCCGGTATTACGGCATCTATGCCAAGCATCACAAACAGGAGAAAAAGCTGCGCAGATGCATTTCTCTGAAAAGAAAGCCTTTTTTAAACGCACCCTTGACTGGCTCAATTCCATCCTGCTCACTTTTGGATACGACCCGCTTCGGTGTGATAAATGCGGTACTTCCCTATCGGTTCTGGAAGTTTACCACAAAAAAACTGCACTATTTGAACGTTATCGAAAAGTCATGGGATTCGGATAGTTCCGTTATTACCGTAACTGTTTCTCAATCGTTAAATAGTGCAGACCCTACACGAACCGCAAACTCACACAATCAACGTCATGGCGAAGTCACACCTTCGCTCTTTTGTCATGTGATTTTTTAGTTCCTGTCTATTATACACTATTTTTAACGATTTGAGAAATTTCCTATAAAGCAAAAAATAGGAGTGCCGAAGCACCCCATCTCCTAAACCCTCTTGCAAAATTCGCAGTGTTGGTTTATAATCATCTTAGAAGCCGAAGGATATTAGCGTGTCCGACGGTTGTACAATCGGAAACCTATAATACTTTAAAAAAATCAACGGATTACAAGGCTATCCCCTATTCGCAGTAGAGGATAGCCTTTTCCGTTACTTGCGGTTGTTTCTGTTGTCTAAGTATGTTAATGCTGCGAAAATGACCAACAGCAGTGTAAGTATCTCAAGTGTGTTCATACCGACCTCCTTTCCGTTTCCAGAAAGGACAACCGCAGACTATCCCTACTCGCTCTAATCTGACTAAGAGAATTATAGCACGTTATGTCGAATAATGCTATAAAATATTTGCGTTCATTCAACCTTTGCCACCAGTGACGGTAAACTTTATTCAATTTTTATCTGCTCCTTTCCCACAGTATTTTCTATAAGAAAAGCACTTAAGATTTCTCCTAAGTGCCTTTCAAAACTATTACAATTATGCCTTTCCGCAACATTTTTTATATTTCTTTCCGCTACCACATGGACAAGGATCATTTGGATATATTTTCTTTTTATGCTGTTTCTTTAGCGTGTCTACAACCCTGTTTTGAAAAAGTATATCTGCAAATTTTCCTAATTTATCTTTGTCATATCCTTCTTTATCAATATCTTCAATATATAATTTTTTATAATTAACATCTTGCAATTCATCCGCTTCGTCATATTGAAGAAGAATATACCAGCTTTCATTCTGCCCTACTTTCATCATATTTGCATACATATAATTAAGTCTATCTTCTTCGCTAAACTCTTTAATCCCATTCTGTTTCACAAAGCATCCATGCATTTGCTCGAACATCTCCACATCTTGTGTTAAAACAACTTGATGCTTTTCTAAATCTTTTTCAATTCTTGAGACATTCGTTTCTGCCTTTGCATAGTTAGCCTTAATAGAATCAATTCCTCTTTTTGCTTTTTGAAAGATTCCAAAAATGCCTTTCTTTTCAGGTTCGGTGGTTGCATCCAAAGCTACAGTAAGTTCTTTTAACGCATCTCCAACATCTCCTAAGAAGAACTTAATTTTACGACTTCTGTTCGTTATCTGTGTATCCTTCTTTTCCACTGCCACGCCTGCTGCCGCTGCACCTGCTTTTGTAGCAACTTTAGCAGAAATCTTAGCTGTTTCCTTCGCTGTTGTTTTCGCACTTTCTTTGGCAACCGTCTTAGCTGACTCCTTGGCTGTTTTCTTCGCCCCCGCTTTGGCAAGTTTCTTTCCTGCCTCCACCTTCTTGATACGCTTCTTTGCAGCCTGAATAGATTTTTCCTTGAAAAGCTGTGCTCCTCTGGAAGATATACCAATCACATGTCTGGACAAATCATATGCCATATAAGCTGCCTGCTGAATCTCCTCTCCACCTTCCATCTGGTCAGTCATAGCCTTTGCACCAGATGCTCCGACTCTTCCAGCAATATGAAGATTAGTCTCTCTTGTCTTGATAGAAGCATTGGATTCTTTGATAGTCCGCTTAAATCTAGCAATACTGGACTCTCTTGTATCCACCTTATGAATCGTGCTTTTCCTATAAGATTTCTTTCCCTGCTTCATCCGATATTCTGCTGCACCATTTCGCTTCGGTGCTTTCGATACTTCGGCTTTTACTACCTTCGGACCACGATTCACGGTATAGATGTTACTTCCCTTGATTGCTCCAGACTTCGGTTCATGGGTATGGATCTTCGCCTTCTGCTTAGTGTGAAGTACCATCGGCTTGTCGTCCACTTTCTTGATTTTCAATGTTCTCACCTCCGATCTGTAAAAAAATAAGCCGCAAGGTATCTCTACCCCACGGCTATGTAACTTAGTGATGTAAAAGATAGCCGGCAATTACTTGTCGGCTACTCTACATCCCTACTCATCTTTATTCAAATTATATTCCTCTTCTGCCAATTCCAATCGCTTTTGAATCTGCTCTTCTGTAGGAAGCAATTTCTTTATTTCTTCGATTTTGATATTATCATACGAAGCTACTCCCATAGGTGTCTGAATTCCTTGAAACGCCCATTGCACCTCAGTTTGATTCTTATCTTTGCAGATTAGTAATCCTATGGTTGGATTATCATCGGGGGCCTTAATAAGTTCATTCACTGCATTTACATAAAAGTTCAATTTTCCAGCAAATTCAGGTTCAAAAGAAACCACTTTCAACTCGACCACAACATAGCACTTTAAGCCAATATGATAAAATAACATGTCTATCTTACGAGTCTTTCCTGATACAATAATTTCTTTCTGTCTGCCAACAAATGCAAATCCTGTTCCTAGCTCTAATAAGAATTGAGTAATATTCTGCTCAAGGGCACTTTCTAACTCTTCCTCACTATATCCACTTTGGAGCGTAATAAAATTG
>JAJQGF010000066.1 GCA_021200695.1 Lachnospiraceae bacterium | reverse complement strand
ACCATATACTCATTTACCTTCATGGAATATCCATGCTGCATGGTTTCTATAATATTTTCGCTGAGGGCACTCTGAATTGACGCAATAAGAGTATCATCGTCATCAATTCTCCCCCACAGTACCTCCTCGCCGACAATATCTATATCTGCATCTATGAAAGTAAGGTCATCGCTCAATGCCGCAATATTACGCCTTGCAGCTGCCGTAAGCTCATTTACATGCCCGGCATCATCAGTAACACCTACTTCTTCTCCATTAATACTGATATGAAAATAATTTTCTCCCGTCTCCTCTATGAGGGTATAGCCTTTTACAAATAAAAGACATACAAACAGTGTAACGATTGTACTCTTAATATATGTATATTTAATTCTTTTATAATGATTGGTATATTTTTTCATTTGTCCCAAGTATATCCACTAAAATCAAATTAATGCGCAATAAGCTCATTTTATCAGTATTTATTTCCCTTGTAAAGCCTTGAATTACCTGATTTAACAGCAATAAGAAGCTAAAAGGGGCTTATCACCGTCAGCTGACAGGACAGTGTGCATTTTAAATTTTGTCTGTAGGTTAAACTATACATGACCATTAGTTAACGCTGACAGCCTCGTGAAATATTTTTCGCAGCAGGACAATCGCAGCGATAGCGAGAACAAATTCCGCACAGGTTTGGGCATAAGCAAGACCATACAGAGGCCATAACCGGTTTAGAATAAACAGTGCGGGAATTTCAAGAACAACCTTCCTTAGAATGGCAAAAACCAGGGATGCCGTTCCCATACCACATGCCTGAAACACACCGACTGCCAGAAAGTCAATTGATAAAAATACAAGTCCAATACACATTCCACGCAGGAAATTACTGCCGTAGGCAATCACCTCTTCATTTTTCATAAACACACGAATCAGGCCTTCCGCACCTGCATAATAAGCGATTGCCATCAAAAGGATAAAAGAAACGCTTATTTTTGCAGTAAATATAATCGCTTTTTTCATACGGTCACGGTTTCCGCTGGAATAATTATATCCCACCAGAGGCATAAGCCCCTGAGAAATGCCCATGGTAATATACATCGGAATCAGGTTAATTTTCTGTGTAATTCCCATGGCTGCAACTGCTGTGGAACCGTAGGCAGCCGTAAAGTTATTCAGCACTGTCATTCCTGTCACATTTAACAGGTTTTGAATCGCGGCAGGAATGCCAACAGCGCAAATCTGTCTGATGATTTTCCAGTCAAATGAAAATACCCGCGGGTTAATGCACACCATGGTTTGCCTGCGCCGTACCCACAACAGAATGAAAAAGTAGACGCAGGCTGCACAGTTAGAAAGGAAGGTAGCAAGACCCGCACCGGCAGCTCCCATGTTCAGTCCAAAGGGAAGAATGAAAATCGGATCAAGAATAATATTCAGAATACAGCCGCTCATGGTACCGATGCTTGCATGGAGTGAAGACCCTTCCGCGCGCACCAGATTTGCCAGCACCACATTCAAAATTGCCGGGACAGCACCACAGACAGCAGTCCACCAAAGGTACTGCCAGGTTGCTGCGGCAGTATCAGCCGTGGTTCCCAGAATCACCAGCATCTGTGTGTGAAAGGCTGCAAAGCTAAACGAAAATAATATCGAGAAGCCAAAAGCACAGTAAAAACTGATGACAGAGCTTTTCCTTACTGCAGTATATTCCTTTTGACCAAGATATCTGCTCATCAGGCTTGAGCCGCCGACTCCAAACAGGTTTATAATTGCATTAAAAGCCAGAAGCACCGGTGCGGCTAACGTAACCGCTGCATTCTCTATAGAGTTATTCAACATTCCCACAAAGTAGGTATCGGCTAAATTATATATAACCATCACAAGGGAGCTTAATACCGTTGGAACAGCCATCTTCATGACAGCCCGTGGAATTGGTGTGCGTTCGAACAGTTCTGTTTTTTGTGCATCAACGGATGCTTCTTTTTCATTTGACATAAAAATTCTCTTTTCTGTTTTTCAAGACTCGCATTGCTTTGTATCTTATTGTATTATAGACACTTTTTTCTTATACGTCTATGTCATTTTCTGTATTCCGGATTAGTCTGACAGGTGTTTACCCAAGCATGCAATTACCCTATATTTCCATAAGGTATTTCGGAAATATTACAGGTCCCTGCCAGTATAGAGATAGCACAGTAAAGCCCTGAAAACACAAGAATAACAACAAAAAGACGGCATGACCTTCGTGTCATCCGTCTCATACTTAATCAAAATTAAGAAAATACGTCGGGTTGCTTTTTACGTACGCTGAAGCCAAAGCTTCCGACTTTATCACCACATGTCATATATATCCCATGTGAATAAACTATAGGCTCAGCCTTCTCAAGACTAAATTTATTGTCGGCATCCATGTATCTGGTATCGGCATGAACAGCCTCCACCTCCGCAATAAACATATCATGACTGCCAAGCGGCATGACCTGCTTTACCCTGCATTCAATATTAACAGGGCTCTCTTCTATAAGCGGCGCATTTACTTTTTCAGCCGGAATAGGCGTAAGATGCATTTCCTTAAATTTATCCACATCTCTTCCGCTCTTCACTCCGCAATAATCAGTTGCAAATGCAAGCTCTCTGGTAGTGAGATTTATAACAAATTCTCCGCTTTCCTTTATAATATTATAAGAATACCTCTCCGGTCTGACCGACACAGATACCATCGGCGGGTCTGAGCACACCGTGCCTACCCACGCAAGTGTGATAATATTATTCCTGCCATTTTTATCAGTTACGCTTACCATTACAACCGGCAAAGGATAAAGCATATTTCCCGGCTTCCATAATTCTTTAGACATATTAAACCTCATTTCCAGACGGTTTGTTGAAAAGAGTTAAATGGAAATCCGAATATTTTCCATTCCTTTATATCGGCCGCCTTAATATAAATACTATATCAAAGCTAATATCTGCAAAACAACTCCGGCAATCGAAAACAGCAAAGCCGCAACAGATATTCCCATTACTACTCCCAATTTTCCCTTTAATGCTTTAACAGCTTCATTCACTGTCTCATTCTGCTTACCATTCTCCTCTGTAATTACCGACTGCACATTTCTGTATACCTTTACACACTCGCGGTGCACAAAATCATCAACGCTCTCTATTTTTTCAGAAACCGTCTGCTTCAGCTCGTCGGTGCTGTCTCCGTCCTCTCTGGCCTGTATCTCCTGAAGCTTTGCAAGAGCCTCGTCGCCAAGCTTACGCATTCTGTCAATCCCGTCGCCTACAAGACGGTCTATCTGCGCTGTATCTATTCTGGCATTTTCAAGTCTGGCAATGCTGCTGTTTGTTATCTGCTCAAGCCTTGCCACACTCTCCTCCGTTATCCTGCGAAGCTGTTCATCATCAGAGGCAATACCGGAAAGTCTGTCAATCTCAGAGACAAGCCTGTCACTCACAAGCCCCTCAAGCTCACTATTTACTGACCTCATTTCATCATTAGCCTTCTGCATGCGGGCAAGGCATTCATTATATTCTTCAATCTGTCCCTTAAGCCTTCTAAGCTCCTCAGCATCCGCCGCAGAATTAGCCTTAATCATCTCCTGTGCTGTAAGCTTCTGCGCCAACTTGTCCATAAAAGTATCCATTAATTTCCCTCCGGCCATTTTCTTCCGCCACCTTTATAAATATAATGTGGTATGCACTGATTTTCTATACTATTTTATCATTTTTTATATTGGGTGACAACAAAAAGTACAGCCTCAAAAACTATATTTTAATTCATATTAAAAGATAATAAATGCCGCAGCAAATATTTTTTGTGCAAATTGTATATATTTTGTTTTTTTACAGACCTGCTTTTGTAAAATTCATCAACCTTTTACATGCTGTTCATATTTTGTTCATAAATAATTGGTATACTCTATACATAAACACAGAAGAGATATTTTCTTCCAATGACTTCTTTCCTCAATCAGACAATAGATAAATTTTTTCATAATAGCCCGGGCGCCGCGAGGTGTCTGGGCACTCCTCATTTTCGGAGATATATACAATATTACTATCCAGACAAACTAAGTAAAAAGAGCCTTGCCTTCCTTCATTTATCCTGCCGTTTCTTCGCTGTTAAAATGCATGCTCTTCTCTCCATTACTTATATTAAGTATTTCCTCATTCAGCGACAGCATTCTGGCATCCAAATCAGACACCATCTTTGCACATTCGATAAGCTCACTCTTTATGTGCTCAGGTGCGTCACCTTCAAATTTATAATGAATTTTGTGCTCAAGACTCGCCCAAAAATCCATTGCCACAGTACGAATCTGTATCTCCACCTTGGTATCTACTATACGGTCAGAGAGATATACAGGAACCGTGACAATCATATGATAGCTCTTATAACCGCTTGCCTTAGGAAATGTGATATAGTTCTTTACGCTTATCACCTTTATATCCCGCTGTTCACCTATCATGTCTGCTATACGGTATATATCGGAGGTAAATGAACAGATTATACGGATGCCAGCTATGTCATTTACATACTTCACCATATTTTCTATAGTTGACTCCCTGCCGTTTCTCTTGAGCTTTTTAACTATGCTCTCAGGAGTCTTTATTCTTGACTTAATATGCTCTATAGGGTTATATTGGTGCACATGCTGAAACTCATCATTAAGAATCTCCATTTTGGTTTCTATCTGCCTGAGTGCTGCGCTATAGACTAATATTACCTCTTCCCAGCTGTCAATATCCTCGCTGCCTGTCTTAAATTCCATCCTGACACCCTCATTTTCTTTTTCACATAATACTGTGAAATTAGTATAACATAAAAAATCGCATAAATGTATATTTTTCACAATTTTTTAATCCTTTTTTTATATTTGTTGTCTATTTTTACAAAATAATTTTTTATTTCGTACCCACACCATGTATTTATATGAAAGAAGGCTCTTGAAAATACGCGCCAAATCCATTAATATTGTTAATCAGATAATCTAATTACAGGGAGGCATCTCAAAATGTTCCGATTATGGGCAAGAACCTTCAAAGATAATCACATGCTTAAGGATATTGTCATATGTGATGACAGCAATGATACCCGCACTCATAAGATATTCAACGCATTGGATAAGATATGTCTGGATTTTGACCTTGGTCGGCCGATATGGCTTGATAAGACTGTGTCAGAATTTAAAAGACACTCAAAAGCAAGATTTAATCAGGATAATTTTATCGAAAGCATAGATTTTGATTTTCTGGAAATAAGAATAATTGAAGAAGATTAGTACAGCGTCCCATACTAAAAACCGCAAATGGGACGCTGTTATATTTAGTTAACCCTCATATCCGTTCGGATTGTTTTTCTGCCATCTCCATGAATCCGCGCACATCTCACGTATTCCAAACTCAGCCTCCCAGCCAAGCTCCTCCTTAGCCTTAGTCGCATCTGAATAGCATACGGCAATATCACCTGCACGGCGCGGTTTAATTGAATATGGTATTTTCACCCCTGTAGCCTCTTCAAAATTTTTCACTATGTCAAGAACGCTGTAGCCTGCTCCGGTTCCAAGATTGTATATCTTAAGACCGGCATTTTCCTCAATTTTCTTCAGCGCCTTAACATGTCCCCTTGCCAAATCGACCACATGAATATAGTCGCGCACTCCGGTTCCGTCATGTGTATCATAATCATTTCCAAATACACCCAACTCCTTAAGCTTGCCTACTGCTACCTGAGTAATGTATGGCATCAGGTTGTTTGGAATGCCGTTCGGATTCTCTCCAATGGTACCGCTCTGATGTGCACCTATAGGATTAAAATAACGAAGAAGTATTACATTCCATTCGGAATCAGCCTTCTGGATATCTGTCAATATCTGCTCAAGCATTGACTTTGTCCAGCCATAAGGATTAGTGCACTGTCCTTTGGGACATTCCTCCGTTATGGGGACAAATGCCGGATTTCCGTATACTGTTGCACTTGATGAAAATATAATGTTCTTCACATTGTGCTTTCTCATAACATCCACCAGAGTCAGAGTACCTGCAATATTGTTTTCATAATACTCCCACGGCTTCTGCACTGACTCGCCAACAGCCTTGAGTCCCGCAAAATGAATTACTGCATCTATAGCCTCATTTGTAAAAATTTCCTCCAATGCCTCTCTGTCAAGAATGTCCGCCTTATAGAACGGAACATTTTTTCCTGTAATCGCCTCGACTCTTTCAAGAGACTTCTCGCTGGAATTACAGAGATTATCAAGCACCACTACGTCATAACCAGCCTGCTGAAGCTCCACAACCGTATGGCTGCCTATAAAGCCCGCACCACCTGTTACAAGAATTTTCATATCTGCCTCCATCTGCGCTTTACGCCAAATACGCTTTTATTCTGCGCTTAAGTAATATTTTTGCTGCAAATCATATATATCTTTATTACGGACTGCAGCGTCATACAAACTACAATGTTACGCCATTCTGCCTAAGCAGCTCCCTTGCGCTCTCTACGGAATCCACACCTGTACTGTTCTTGATGGGCGCAAACTCTTTGCCCCTGACAACCTCAAACGGCAGACAGCTGTCCATCTGATGTATCATATCGAGCACAAGACTTTCAAATTTGTAACCATTAGGACTCTCCGGCTTAATCCTGCACCCGTTTTCATCAATATACGGGATTTTTTTCTCTACAATGTGAAGCGGAAGCTTACCCTCAACAAGCCTTTCGAGTTCATCCTCCCTAAAAAGGTAATTCAAAATTACGCCAAAATTATATGCCGGTTCGCCCTTTTCATCCTTCGCATTCATAAGCTCATCATTAAGCTCGTAATATTCTACTATTGACGGTCTGCCATCCTCAAGGCACATAACGCCAACCTTCTCGTCCGGAGCGCTTTTCCTTACAACCTTAGCACCCACGGCACAGCCTTTTTGAATGGTTGCGCCAACAAAGCATGGGTCTGCAATCCGCTGAAGCACATTGTCAACTGCAAATACATTCAGCCATTCAATTCCGGCGCTGTGGACAACACTGAGCAGCCCGCTGTTTTTCATAGAGATAAACCAGCCCCCGTTGCCGTTTGGCGATGTAGATAGTCTTCCCTTATCCTCAAGATAAATTTTTCCGTTATAATCGACGGCAGCCGCCATTTCCTGCCTGAAAAAATGAATATAATCCGCCTTGTAACCAAAATAATTCTTTTCCTTTAAAAATTCTGTTGTGGCGTCATGATTTTTGTCGCTGGTCATAACAAACAGATGAAGCCATGTGTCAGCCTGCCTTACTACCTCCATAAGATTGTTTATAAGACACTCGAAGATATAAAGCTCTCTTGTAACTCCCACATTATACATCCCCTTAGGATTGTCAGAGCCAAGTCTTGTTCCCATTCCTCCTGCGAGAAGCACTGCGCCAACCTTGCCCGCCTGAATAGCTTCAATTCCGGTTTTTGTAAAGCTTTCTCTGTTTGCCTCGATTTCATCAATCTCCATAGCGGCAAGAGGCGTAATGACACCCTTCCCTCCTAAATTCTCTCTGTGCAGACAGGAATCAAGTATTGTCATGTCTGCGGCATCAATCTGCTCAAGCAGCGCCGCTCTTTCGTCCCCGGACAGCTCATCATAATATTTAAGCACATGCTCCTGACCGAATTGTGCCAATTTCTTTTTTGCTTCCTCTAAAGTCATTGTTTTCCTCCACTGAATTTCAAAATAATCTTTTACTAAGTATACTCTATTAAAAAGCTTTATGCAATCTTCGGTTAAAGCTCAAGAGCGTCAAAAAAATTTCCCCTGCCCGGCTTTTCTTCATTATATCCTATGAAAAATGCCTTCATTTCTGTAAATTCTTCACCTATATCCTGCAAAATTCCTGATATATTATCTGCCGTAACACATCCCAGAGATGCAAAAAGCTCATAATATTCCCTGTCGTCACCATGCTCATTTAAAATGAGCTCCCAGCTTTCTTCGCCTGCGCAGCCCTTTGTATGGGATACCACATATGACTTAAGCCTTTCTGCATTTTCCGCAGACAAACCCTCCGGATATAAAAGCCTAAGCAATGCCATGCGAAGCTTTTTCTTTCTGCTTTCACTCTTATATGCCTCCAAATCCGTGCTGCCATAATCCTCCTCACCGCAGAGCACCTGTCTGGAATATCCCTCCTGATTGGAGGATTAAGCACTGATAACATTCTGGAATCCCACTTGTGAATCCATTCCTCGCTTCCCGCCTCCACAGTATCAAGAAGGTAGTATGCACCTGTTCTTACCGCAGCCGCAAGAAGCGGCGCAACATACGGCCTCTTTCCCTCTATCTCTACCTTCTTTAGATTGCTGCACTCAAAAAATACCGACCTTCCAAATCTTATAATGCCTGACGGAAGCAGCACACTCTCAAGCCCCTCACAGTAGGCAAAAGCCCAATCTCCGATTTCACTGACCGAATCCGGCAATATTACTCTGCGCAGCAGCTTCCTGCTTAAGAATGCCTTTTTCCCTATAGCGCTCACAGTCATTCCGTCTATGCTTTCCGGAATGACTACAGCTGACGAATTTCCACAATATCCGGTAATCGTTATGCCGGCTCTTCCCGCTGTATATTCAAATTGCTTCATATCCCTCCATCTCCAATATCTGCGCCTTAATGTCCTCGCTTCTTTCGCTGAGCATAAGCTCACTATTATGCTTTTTATAGTCCTCGCTTCCGAAGACGGCGATAAATTGCGCGCTCTGTGAATTCACGGTAAGCTCCGTCATGAGTATAAGCATTTCATTTCCAGCTCCAAATGCCTGTTCAGCAAAAACAAACAATGAATGAAGCTCAGCGCCCGTCTCCTCCACACCTGCTTTAAGCCGCAAAACCTCCTCGTCATACCCTGCCTTTATAATTGCAAAGCTATCAACTTCTCCTGCCCCCGCGCTTAAATTAAGCTTCGCGCTGCATTCATCAAGAAACGCAATAATCCTTTTATGTTTTCGCCCTTCCGCCTCAGAAAGTGCGCCAGCTGCCCGCTTACTGTCGATAAGTCTTTGCTGTCCCTCTGCCTGCATGCTTAACTGTGAAGCAGTCTTCAACACATCGCCTTTTGCTGAAGCTTCCTTTATCCCCTTCAGAAGCGGGCGCAGCCCGGTCAGATACTCTGCCTTTTCCATAATTTCCCCGATATCTGTCTGCAGTCTGTCAAGCAGCATTCCAAGAAGTGACAGCCTTTCATCAAACGCTGCATCTTTTGCACGCTGCACATTTTGGGGTGAAGCATTCCCCTTAAGGATAGCTTCTATATGGTAATCCTTTTTATATTTATTGTATAAATCATAATAAGCCGTAAATTCCTTCACTACCCTGTCATTTCTTATATACTGCTCTATAAGGCTCTCCTCAACAGTAAGACCCTCCTCCTCATACATATACAG
>JAJQGF010000037.1 GCA_021200695.1 Lachnospiraceae bacterium | reverse complement strand
GTCAAGATACATAACTATCCCACATTGGTCAAAACGATGATGACTTTCCTCAAAATTCGTTTTCACTGTAAAGCTGAAATACTTCTCGTCCGTCTCCATCTGAAGGACTGGCGCATTATCATTTTGAAAATGATAGTAAGTTCTCTGCCACAAATCCGTATGCGGCTTAGTTATAATCTCAATCGTATCTTCAAAAATATTATATTCCTGTGGTTCCCTTGTCCATTGAAATACTTTTAAATCCATTGTCTTCCCCTCGTAAATTCCGATTTGTCTTTTTCGTTTTATTATAACTTACCTTGGTAAACTTTTCCACTCATATAACCAAAAAAGCACCTGGGTGCAAAAATGCACCACCCTCGTGAGCGCACTGTATTCATCGTTACAAGGTATATGTGCGAGGTTGACAGGTTGCTATCTGTAATTAAGTTACTCGATAAACTGGAATCTATCGCGCGAAGGCAACCCATAAGGCAGCCTGAAAACAATATAATAATTGCAAATTACCACGTATGAATACTTATGCATCCCTCGCTTGTATCGTTCCTAATCGTGGTCACATCTCCGGTCATCTTGCAGTATGTGTCTGTAGAAAAGCCTTCCTCAACACTTCGTTTTACATATTCCATAAACTCCGCCTTTTGAGCATCGCTAAGCCCTACAACCAGACTCACTAAATATTCAGCCTCATCCAAATATGATTCATCCGGCAGGTAAATTTCAAGTTCAACATTTTCAAGTGTCCCATTGGTGTCATATTCAAGCGTAACTTCATTTGTAAATGAAGTCCCGTCCTTTTCAACTGTTTTGCGATAGACATATCTTAAGCTGTTGAATTCCGAATGCTGATACAGTTCATAGCCGTACGAGGTTATTTTCTCATCAAGTGGTTCAGAATTAACGGTTACATCACTTTTTATTTCGCTATTATTTGCATATCCCGTATATACGTCAATGCATCCGAAAACAAAAAATACAGCAAATACAATTAACGACCTTACCGCAATGCGAATACCAAGCGACGGACACTCCTTCCCATCCGTTCTCGTAATGTCCTTATATATTTTCGGAATGACTAGCCTTCCATTATTGCTCTCAAAATGCAGGCAATATTTGGTTTCTTTAACAAGTCTTGCATTTGTATATGTTTTCTTCTTGTATACATCTGTCTCAAAATACGCTTCTGCAAAGCCCTCCTTCATATTAAGCTCTACAATTTTAACCAAGGCTGCCATATTATTCACCGGAGCATAGTTTAGCGCATTTCTCATGATTCGCCCCTTTATGATACTATTACCATCAAACCTATATGCAGTCATGAGTTCCATTACAAATTTTAGAAGACTAGGTATCGCCACCAGAACAATCAAACTAAAAAAACACACTGTGAAAATGCTGCTATATTGCCAATACACAGTAGTTACAACGCCCAGCAAGTCCACAACTAGTGCCTCCAAAAATACCATTGCTCCAAGCCCTACCGTAAACATTGAAATGAGTGCTACAAAGCCCCAGAGTGTCCTGTTAAATGCTCCCGTCCTTCTTTCATATTCATATGATGGAATATAACATTTCATATATCTTCTCCCTGTCCTGACTTACTCTTTGTTTCAAGTTTTTGATTTCATTATACAACTTTGCATGTCTTAAAAAAAGGACATATTCTATGGTCGCCCGATTTACCGACCAAATGCAGAATAAAATGAACTAGTAATTAATAAAGCCACTAGGATTTCACCCAATGGCTATGTAAAATGTTTAATATTCTTATTTTCTGCTATTGTTTACATTTCAACAAGACGTATCTTTACCGTAGAGAAACCATCATCCCATGTTCCTTCACCAGTATCAGTATAATAATGTTCAAACTGAAAATCCTCACCTATATGAAGCGTAACAATCTTTTCTCCATAATCAAAGTCATATCCATGCCCTTCATCTATAAGGAATTTAACACCACAAACCGTTCCGGCTTCATCTTTCACATATTCTATAAATTTCATATGAGCAAAAATATATAACATTTTTCCCTCTACCGGTTCACCGGATTACATAGGAAGGGAGGTGGCGCCAATGACAGCATGTGAAATCATTTCGATTTTTCTTGGGATATTAGCATTGCTGATGTCCTTTGGTAGCTTAATTGTTGCGTTGCTTGCCTTTCTCGATAAGAGAAACAAGCGCACATAAAATGCCTATTCTGTCTGGTCCACGGGATAGGCGGTGTCCGTAAGGACAAGTTCGTCTAAACTTGGAGCATCCACCTTTGGAGTGGGTGCTTTCTTTTGTATAATTATAATAACACCGGAACAAACAGATTTCAAGTTGTTTTCAAACCAAAAAAAAGCATCCGACTATGTTTTCTTTAGTCTTTAGACTGAAGCCTTATCACACAATATATATTATCAAAAATCACACCATTCATTCTCTCCATCGCTATATACCAAAAAACTCGGTGTTATTTCTTTTCCAGTAACACAATCAATCCCTGCTCTTGGGCAACCGCCTAATCTTTTTTGTTTTTCTAAATAACTTATAACCTTTTCACGATCATAATTAATTTCATCAACTATATTCTCTTTGACTGTTCCGTTATCAGCATATAAATGCATTTCACTAAAAAAACCTATTGGTATCATTTTATTTCTTCTCCATTTTGTTGAACGATGCACCATTTGTAATGTACCTTTCAGGCATTACATCTTGCAATTATTTGCAAGGAACATCACTCCCTACAAATAAAAATTATAACAAAGAACCATGATATTCTCAATCAGAACATGTCAAAAAAGCAAAAAACTAATAACATTATATAAATCGGCTGGAATTGATGATTACGCTTCTTATAGTAGATTATAACAGATAAGATTATGGAAAGAACAAAGATTATGAATATCATACACGCTGAATACAATAAATATCAAAACACCATAGACATCAATTATTACAATGGTTACATACTACAAGGATTAACTTCAGTTGTGTGGAAAGGAGGGCTGCCAATGGATATTTTAGGACTTATTGCAGTGCTTGGCTTTGGCTTAACCTGCTTTGGAATAGGGTGCTCTATCGGTAAAGATAGTAATCACACACGAAATAACCGCCCCAGTCGTCAAACAGTGAGCGGTTACTTCGTGTAATCTTCATATTTTCGGCTAACCGTCTATCGTTAGCTTCTGTGAGGCACTTGTTAGCGCAAGTGTCTCTCTTTGTTTATAATATACCATTCATTCCAAAATGTCGCAAAATTTTTATCTATTTTGAAACGCTTTTTTATATGTTATTAAAAACAGTACAAACACAATAATCATATTCCCAATCAAGATTAATATATTTTCTTTAGCTGGTCTTAAATTTCCAGACAACAATATTTGTATCTGCCCAGAATATAGATATTTGGAAATCTTTGCAATATTTGCATTAAATATCGCAATCATAGGCATAAATGATAAAACCATCATGACAGGTATCGTGATTGATGTTGCAGACATCTGATTACCTGAAAGGCACCCAATGACCGCTCCCAATATAACAGAAATCAATATACCTAATGCCATAATAATCAAAAATAATATGCTCTCTTTCAAAGAAAAGTTACCACACACTGGAAATGTAACAGAACAAACCATGCAGATGAAAAAAACATAGCCGCCAATACCAATCAAATATTCTGTTGCTGACACATTCATAAACTGTAGTATTTTTAAAATTCCATGTTCTTTTTCTTCTGCGATAATCGCTGCAACACTGGTAAGTGGCGCCATACCAACGTACATAGTCGCAAACAGATATACAAAAAAATTCTTTGGCATATCGTCTATTTTCACGGCATTACTCATAATGACCGTAATCATTGGAAATAAAATGAATTGTATTAAAATCGTTTTATTTTTTACAGTATCTTTTAACTGTTTTTTTATAATTGCCAAAATATGTTTCATATGCACCTCTCCATTTTTGTTGCATTATTTCCCGTCAGTTCTAAAAAAACATTCTTTAAATCCGGCTCATTAGATCTAATCATAGCAATCTCATCATGAAGCATAAGGGCTTGCAGTCTTTCAGCAGATTCCGGTCCATTAGAAAGAGTTAAGACCTCATTATTATTTAATGTTATAATAAGTTGCTTATTCTTATTGTGGTGCAAACAAATCTCTTTTGGTGTTCCCTGTGCGACAACGACGCCCTGATGCAATAATGCCACATGATCACATAGAGTTTCCGCTTCTGTCATATTATGTGTGGTCATAAAAACAGTACAGCCCTTATCGCGATAAGAAAGTATCAATTCATGGATTTCATTAGCTGTTGTTGGATCTAATCCGGAAGTTGGCTCATCTAAAAATAAGATTTTACTGTCACTCAGTACAGCTCTTGCCAAAGAGGTTCTGTTCTTCATCCCTTTTGACAATTTTCCGACTAGTGATTTTTTTTCATGATATAAGCCCACTGCCTTAAGCACTTCATCAATTTTTCTATGCTCTATACCTTGTAGATCTGCAAAAAAAAACTAAATTGTCATGGATAGAAAGTCGTTCAAATAGTCCTAAACTATCCATCATAATTCCTAGATTTTTATGTAACTCTTTTGACAAATAATTACAATTCTCTGAAAGAATCATAGCTTCCCCACTATCCTGCTTAAGCTGACCAGTCAGAATATTAATGATTGTTGTTTTTCCTGCTCCAGACGGTCCGAGCAATCCAAATATTTCGCCTTCTTTTACAGAAAATGTAACATCCTTTAATACCTGCTTATTTGCAAATGCATGAGATACATGATGAAACAAAATGGTAGTATTCTCATTATTCCTATCATTCATCGAAATTTCTCCCCTTATCCTGATAATGTTTTAATGCTTCATCCAACTGTTTATTTTCTACTTTTTCTTTTATTGACAACATACCTACTGTTCCTAATAAAGATATGAGAAAACAAAGAACAAACATAATCCAACAAAAAATGTTATCCATTGGAAACCAATCACATATGATGATAAATATAGAAGTTACTAGCAGAACAGCGACCATCATAAGTGTGGTTCGAATCGGCACTGTCAAGTTTTTAATGATACGATCTGTAAAAAAAATGAAACGCAACAGCACAATTAAAATTGTCAGCAAAAGAAATTGTAATAAAATGGAAAGCGATAGCCCTGACTTGCCTAGCAAAAACATCATTGAAAAATCTTTTGCTTTCTCTCCAAAAATACAGGTAAAAATCATCATGACAATAACGCTAAATCCGAACTGCATTAGAACCATTCCACAATAATCAAAGATATTTTTTTTTCTTTCCATTACACATTTACCCCCAATCGTTTTTTTAACTCGATTGCATACATCCTAGATACAATAATCTGCTCGCCATTTTTCATCGTAACACGCAACTTTTGTCCTATCTCTGATCTTATAGATGAAATATGTTTCAGCTGTATCAAACAGGCCTTACTGATTCTGACAAAACCTTCTTTCGACAATTTGTATTCTAATTCATACAGTTTTTCGTCAGATTCAAATACATCTTTGTCAGTATAGAAATAGCATTTTCGATCAACACTTTCCAAATATATAATTTCTTCAAGATCAATTAAGAAAACTTCTCCCTGTTTCTTTCCAGCTAATTGCTTATTTAACACTCGTAGTGCGGAAATAATCTGCTCCACCTCTTTGGACAACGACTTACAGGAAATGTTGATTTCTGTTTCCTTAATTGATTCATCTATCTGAATATTTATCTTCATTTTCCCTCCAGCATACCTATATTCTCCCTATCTATCATCTTTTGCTACAATCAAAAATAACATTTTCTATTCAAAGCATTCCCTGTCGTTTACTTGATAGGTTCATTATATCTTCATAACATAATAACACAATAGTCTTTTACCTATGTTGCTTAATTGCATACTTCAAATGCTTAAATATTGTTTTTTTCTGTTTGTAAATACTTTGCATTTATCTACTTGCATAATACTGTCTAGGCACAAACAATCCAAATCATACCTTATAAGGGCAAAAACAAGGGAAAATGCTACATAAAGAAAAGTCTGACATACCGCCAGACCACATAAATCAAGGAAAGTTGGAATTACTTATACGCAACTTCCGATTTGTCTTTTTCGTTTTATTATAACTTACCTTTTTAAACTTTTCCACTCAAACAAAAAGGCATCCGACTAAAAGCCGGATGCTGTCATCGTTTAATATTTTTGTTATGCTAAAATCTCCGTTGCATTTCTCCACACTATGTTCTTTTGTACAAACCACTACACAGTCTCTATACGCAAGTGTTTTAAGGAAAGGGGTATCGGTTACTCTTGTAGAAAACACCACATCTTCATTAAGATAGTTCTTGGCAACGGAAATATCCTTCTTTAATGGAAAAGTCCCCGAAAAAGTCTTTAATCCCATAAATGGCTGCTTGGCATCTGCTCTCTCATAAATAACCTCCGCAGCTGTGTGACCATGTGCCGCATAATGTAGCTTGTTCTGAACGATTTTAAAAAAATGAATGGATTCGTCCGAATGCGGGTCATAATCAACTGCTGTCGCATACAAATCCAGCACCTGCCTATATAGCACCTTTTCTGACGAGCGAATATCCCTAATGCGGTCGAGAAGCTCTTTCCAATAGTTCCCGCCGCCATTGCCCTTTAGTCGTTCATCATCAAGGGCAAAGCCTTTTATCATATATTCCTTCAATCGTTCGGTTGCCCATTTGCGGAAATGAGTACCAGCAATAGACCTTACTCGGTAGCCAACGGAAATAATGACATCAAGGTTGTAAAATTTTGTCTTGTAATGTTTCCCATCAGAGGCAGTTGTCAAGGATTCCTTGACAACTGATTCAGGCTGAAGTTCTCCTTCTTTAAAGCAGTTATTTATATGTAGACTGATATTCTGCTTACTTGTCTGAAACAACTCAGACATCTGCATCTGTGTCAGCCATACAGTTTCATTTTCAAATTTTACATCCAATCGAGTTAAGCCGTCCTCAGTCTGATATACAACTATCTCGCCATATTCACCAGAAACTCTTTTCTCCTCCATTTTATCATTACCTTTCTGAGCCATCGTTAATTGCTCCTGATTCATACAGATCATGTCGATTGAAGCTCTTTAAATCCGAATAATTTACAACAAAACATGACCGCAGTTACCGATAAACCGTTGCTTATTTCCTAATCCAACTGCTGTCGTGGTCATCATCACCAGATGATATGTACCTTTCAACGCGCATGTGCAAATCGTATTTTTCTCTGAGCGTTGCTATCTGCTCCATCATTGGTGATGCATGGTGCGCATCAAGGGCATCCTGGCTTTCCCAACTATCAATGAGAAGAACTGTTTCCGGGTCAGCCATTGGAATAAAATAATCATATCTCAGATTGCCCTTTTCCGCCCTGATAGCACTGGCAACTCCGGAGCTTTCCATCTCATCAGCAAATTTTCTGGCATTCCCATTTGCACCAGTATAATATAGATTGATCGTCAAACTCATAATTAATCAACCTCAGCCTTTAGTTTTAGTCCGTCACTAAACGCTTCTCCGACTCTTTTTGTTACTTCATAATATCCATGTGTATATGGGTCAAATGCGATTGCAGATACCTTTGAAATATCTACCTTATCTTCGTTCATCACAGTTTCATCCGCTGATGTATTAATAACTTTTCCTATGACACCTAAACCTGTTTCATCGTCTTGATACTCAACAAATTCACACTCCATGCATAATGGAAATTCGTTAATTATCGGCGCATCGACATTTTCTGATTTTGTCCAAGTTAAACCGCTATTTTCAAATTTGTTTGGAGTATTATTTGCCGATACAACACCAAAATAATCAGCTTCAACTACATGCCTGCTATCTGCAATACTAACTGTAAATGCTTTTCTTTTCATAATGTTTTGGACAGTTTTATGCGTCTTGGTTAAGTTTAATGCAACCTGATTTCTTGACAGCATAGTTCCCCATGCTGCATTCATAACATCCACACTGCCATCATCATTAAATGTTGCTACCATCAATACCGGCATTGGAAATATTGCCTCTGTTGTTTTAATATTTTTTCTCATTTTTAAATTCCTCCTAATATTATTTTTTGCTATCTTTAGCATCTCGATAAACTGGAATTATAATGCTTTTTTCGGGCAATTCTTAACGCATTCAAAACAAAGAATACATTCAGTGCCATTTTCTCGTTTTCGTGAGTTGTCAGTGACATCCACTTCCATTGGACATATCCTTTTGCATTTTCCGCAAGAAATACATTTTGATTTATTGCATTTTATTCGCAAAATTGAGAAGTAACTCATTGGCTTCAAAAATACTGTGACAGGACATATGTACTTGCAAAATGCTCGGTTATCCTTAAATGCAAACGCCAAGATAATTCCAACAGCATAATATATCAGATTTCCTATAATAAACGCCCAAAACATTATTCTTTCAATGTGACCTACATGAGCGAGGAACAATGCAGAAACAAACACAAGCGAAGCAGCAAATGTAATATATCTAATCCAGCCAATCTTTTTTCTTGGTGTTTTTGGAGTTTTGTACGGAAGGAAATCCAGCACCATTGCTGTCCAGCATGCATAACCACACCATCCCCTTCCAAAAATCAATGGACCGATTATCTTGGCAACAGCATAATGAATTGTCGCAGCCTCAAATACACCAGTGAATAGATAGTACCAAAAACCTTCTATCTGCATATTTTCTCGACATATAAGACCTAGGTAAACTAACATATAAAGTCCAACAAGCAATTGAGTCACCCGGCGTGCATTTTTGTACTGTCTAATAATCAGAAAAACGCCCAATGCTATGGCAATTCCTATATAACTGAAATTGAATAAATAAAACGGATTGTCCAGCGTCAGCCAAAGAACAACCGCTATCGTCTCAAAAATTGCCAGCATGATAACCGGCACTAAATATTTTTTCATACTGTAACTTCCTACTCTTCTTCAAATTCCGATTTGTCTTTTCCGTTTTATTATAACTTACCTTTGTAAACTTTTCCACTCAAACAAAAAAGGCATCCGACTAAAAAGCCGGATGCAACTTATGTTTGATATTCTGTTATACTAAAATCTCCGTTCCATTTCGGAAGGTGACGCCAAGGAATGAGAAGTCGGCATGGGTATTGTACATCATCCAGCAGATGCAGGAAGGTGTATAAAATTATGTTCACAAAAATTTTTCATAAAACTGAATAAGATTCATTGAATCATATTCAACTTCGTGTTATAATCAAAGCATCTCAGAGAAATGAAGTGATAGATTGGAAAAAAAGAAAACAACACGTCAGGCTCGTGCTATGGAAACAAAACAAAAAATCATGAAATCGGCAAAGATTTTGATTTCTGAAAAAGGCTTTGAAAACATTTCCATAGACGAAAT
>JAJQGF010000126.1 GCA_021200695.1 Lachnospiraceae bacterium | reverse complement strand
CAAACCCTGTGTAAACTCCGCTGATACAATACAGCAGCTTAAAGCCCTTTGCGCTCCTGCCGAAGCAGCCGGAAACCACAAGAAGCCCTAAGGCAAACATAAAAAACAGCATTACAGCGGTAGACAAATCTGTCGCGGTCGAATTAAAGTTAGTTATTATACCGGGAAACAGCACCGAACAGACTGCCGGGAGCACTCCCGAAAGCCTCCTGACTGCAAAATATATCATAACAAATGCCAGAAGCTGCAAAACAATCTGAAAAATATATACCGCAGTAATTTTATTTCCAAAGACAACACATACCAGATTAACTGCTCTTATGTACAGATAATCTGAAATTCTAAATGATGGCTCTATTATGCCTCCGGATTTAACCATAGCCTCTTCAAACAAAGCGCTTTGCCGTGAAGCAGCTGACAGGCTTATAATACGCATTGTAAGCAATATTCCAAGTATCACGGTAACAGTCAGTCCCTCTGCCACAGAGAGCCAAAGTCTGTATTTGTCACTATCCTCCCTGCTTTTTATACCTCTGCGCTTATTCAAAGCATGGAAAAAGGCGCAGGCAAAAGCCTCCGCCAAAAGTAAACACAGGCTTGCCGCAAATCCGCTCCACGCGGGATAGCCCATTTTCAGGCATACATATGCCGCTAACGCAAAGAGCCCCATTGCCGCAGCAACAGTATATAATATCCATAAACAATAGCTTAAAAGGTTCTTTTTATATATCATATCAGTTATTCCATATCTCACTTTTCATCCGAAAGTATCTTCTCAATATTATATCTTGGTCTATGCTTAACCTCAATGTATATCTTTCCGATGTACTGCCCCACAAGGCCGATTGAAATAAGCTGCAGCCCTCCGAGAAACCAGAGTGAAAGAATTAAGGATGTCCAGCCTGCCACAACATGTCCCGTAAAATACGATATTAACGCGTATACAGCTGCAAGCACTGAGCATATGATTATAAAAATCCCAAGCCCAAGTATAAAGCTTATCGGTTTGACACTGAAGGAGGAAATCCCGTTGAAAGCAAGCGCAAGCATCTTTTTTAACGGGTACTTCGATTCGCCTGCAACGCGCTCCTTTCTGTCATAGTAAACGCTGTCTGTCTGATATCCTATCAAAGGCACCATTCCACGCAGGAACAGATTTGTCTCACCATAAAGTGAAAACTGCTCCACCGCACGTTTTGACATGAGGCGGAAATCAGCATGGTTATATACGGTTTTTACACCCATCAACGCCATAAGCTTATAAAATGCCTGAGCAGATGTACGCTTGAAGAAGGTGTCCGTTTTTCTCTCTCTTCTTACTCCGTATACAATATCATTACCGGCATGAAAGCTGTCTATCATTTCCTCTATGACATTAATGTCATCCTGAAGGTCAGCGTCAATTGAAACCGTCACGTCACACATGTCCTTTGCCGTGATAAGACCTGCGGTAAGAGCAAACTGATGACCGACATTCCCTGCAAGCTTTACTCCATAGACCTGTCCCGGATAAAGCCTGTGTTCCTCCTCTATGAGCTCCCAGGTCCGGTCCCTGCTTCCGTCATTGACAAAAAGTATATAGCTGTCCTCAGATATCTTACCCTTATCAGAAAGGTCTCTCAGCACCCCGCGCAATGCCTCGGATGCAATCTTTAACACTTCCTCCTCGTTATAACAGGGAACCACGATAGCAAGTCTGTCCATCACAAATCCTCTCTTCCGATTTATTATTTATTACTCATCCCAATTATGATATACTGCCTGAACATCATCATCCTCGTTGAGAAGGTCAAGAGTTCTCTGCAGATTTTTGATTGCATCCTCGTCGGTAAGCTCTACATAATTCTGCGGAAGCATGGTTACCTCAGCGCTGAGCATCGGAATACCTGCCTCCTCAATCGCCTGTCTCACCGGCTCAAAATCATCCGGCGCAGTATAAATCTCATAGCAGTCCTCCTCCTCGCTGAAATCCTCAGCGCCTGCATCAAGAGCTGTCATCATCAAATCATCAGACTCTAGCTCGCATTCCTCCTTGTCGATTACTATAAGTCCCTTTTTGTCAAACATAAACGATACGCAGCCCGGAGTCCCGACATTTCCCTGCCCCTTTGTAAATGCGCTTCGCACATTTGCAGCTGTCCTGTTCTTATTATCAGTAAGGGCATCTACAATTATAGCGATGCCGTTAGGTCCATATCCTTCGTATGTAACAAACTCATAATTTACATTGCCTGCGTCACCGGCCGCCTTCTTGATGCCTCTTTCAATTGTATCATTAGGCATGTTGTTTGCCTTAGCCTTTGCAATAACTGTTGCAAGCTTGAAGTTATTTGCAGGGTCAGGACCACCCTCCTTTACTGCGACGGCTATCTCACGTCCTATTATAGTAAATATTTTGCCCTTGGCTGCGTCATTTTTCTCCTTTTTATGCTTAATATTTGCAAATTTTGAATGTCCCGACATTTCATTTACTCCTTTTATTCCGCAATTTCTTTTTATTATGACATATTTCGATAAAACACACATAATTTATAATAACATCATTCTTTAATTTCTTCAAGAGCTGAATCGTCTGTCACGGCGTCCTCCTGCAAATCTGCCGCTTCACCTGCCCCGGTATTCTCCGGCAGCCGTGTGACAAGCACCTTCGTAATCACCTTTCCGCTTACCTCAAGAATTTTAAAATTATATCCGTCACAATCCACGTCAAACTCCTCATATTCCTCAGGTATCCTGTCAAGCTTAGAGATAAGATATCCGTTAAGCGTATCGAAATCCTCATTATCAAAGCTGATTGATAATCTTTCCTCCAGCTCCTCAAGCGGCGTCTTTCCCTCTATTATATACTCATCCTTTCCCTTCTCCTCAATATGCTCTCCGTCCTCGTCATATTCATCCTGAATGTTTCCGACTATTTCCTCAAGAATATCCTCCATGGCAATAAGTCCCGCCGTCTGTCCATATTCATCCACTATAATGACCATCTGTAGCTTGTTTTTCTGCATTTCTCTGAAAAGCTCATCAATATTTTTTGTCTGCGGCACAAACAGAGGCTCCATCAGCAGCTCTGCAATGCTTCCGAGCTGTGTATTAAGCATACCCTCCTCCATTCTAAAGCGCGCGGCATCCTTAAGGTGAAGTATGCCCACAATATGGTCAATATTCTCCTCATACACAGGATATCTGCTGTTTTTTCCCTCAAGCATGAAATTAATGGCATCCTCAAGGGAGGTGGCAGCATCAATCGCTACTATATTGTTGCGGTGGGTCATTATATCCTTTGCTTCCTTGTCGCCGAATTCAAATATATTGGAAATCATCTCGGCCTCGCTGGCCTGTATCAAGCCCTGCTCATGCCCCTCATTTACCATGTCGATGATTTCCTCCTCTGTCACATCATTTTCATCATTATTGCCCCTTATTCCGAAAAGAAAGAGAATTCCCCTTACCGTAACCGACACAAGACCCGTGAGCGGATACAGCAGCAGCATAATAAACCACACAGGATTTACAAATGCATATGCCCATTTCTCCGGCATGCGTGATGCAACTCTTTTCGGCACAAGAATGCCAAAGCACAGCAACAGATATAACAAAGCCGCCCCTCTTAAGACAGTTCCGGCTCCCTTAAATGTGTTTTCGATATATATGGCTCCCAATGCTATATTTACCATAGATACCACAAGCTGGAGCGTATTTATATAGCAGGTCGGATTATCTAATATTTTGAGAAGTCTGACAGATTTTTTATCCTTTTCCTCTGAAGCCCTCCTCTCCACCTCCTTGCCGTTAAGCTCCATAACTGCGGCTCCGAAGCCATAGAAAAAGACATCAATAAGAATAAGTATAATAAACAAAGCAATATTGGCAGGACCACCGTCGTCCATTCAAACAAATCCTCTCTTTAGAATATTTTCAATGAAAAAAAGCGATATAAAACCGCTTCTTTTCATAGAATTAATCATAAATATATCATTTTAATATTTATTCGTCAAGAACCATGCTCCAAACGTACAGCGAACTGTTATGTATCCAGCTCAAGACTAATCATAAGCGCATGGTTTACTCTTTGCATAATGTCACCGTCAAGATGACACACCTTGCTTTTTAATCTCTTTTTGTCTATCGTTCGAAGCTGCTCTAATAAAACCACCGAATCCTTATCCATATCATAAGCTTCCGCATTAAGCTCAATATGTGTAGGCAGCTTCGCCTTATTCATCTTAGAGGTAATCGCCGCACATATAACCGTAGGACTGTGTCTGTTGCCAACATCGTTCTGTACAATAAGCACCGGACGTATGCCTCCCTGCTCAGAGCCTATAACCGGCCTTAAATCTGCGTAATATACATCTCCTCTTCTCACACTTGCCTCCATAATATTAAATTTAAATCCGGTTAAAGTATTGCCGGTTTATCAGGAGGTATTCAATTTTATTTATAATCGTCGAAATAATCCTTCACATAATTACATTTTCCACCGTATATGTATACCCTGGGCAGCCTTTTATTCAAATCGCATACAAGCTCATAATTAAAGCGACCTGACATATCTCCAAGAAACTCTGCGCTTATGTGTTCGTCTCCGTCAAAGCCTATGAGCGTAACCCTGTCATTTTCCCTGACATCGGGGATGTCGGTGACATCAACCATAAACTGGGCCATACAGACTCTTCCCAGAATACGTGCTCTCCTGCCATGAATAAGCACATATCCCTTTCCCGACAGTGAGCGAGGATAACCGTCGGCATATCCAAGCGGAATAGTGGCAACTCTCGTATCATTTACGGCGGTAAAGGTACCTCCATAGCTTACGCTCTGTCCGGCATGAATTGTTTTTACATAGACAACATGCGAATACAGTGAAAGCGCAGGCTTAAGCGGCAGCACCTCTCTTGATACCTCCTCTGACGGATATAATCCATAGAGCGTAATTCCGGCTCTTACCATATCCATATTCGCCTCTCTGAGTTCAAGTATTCCGGCACTGTTCGAGCAATGCCTTACGGGAAGCTCAAGACCCAGTCTCTCCTTTATCATATCTATAAAATTATTAAATACGGCAAGCTGCCTCATTGCATCAGTCTTGTCATGCTCATCGGCTCTTGCAAAATGTGTAAATATCCCTTCTATTTCAATTCCCTCTGTCTCCGCCAGCCTACTGACAAATTTAAGCCCCTCCCCGTCAGGAGTAACGCCTATTCTTCCCATGCCTGTATCAAGCTTTATATGTACCCTGGCTTTTATACCTGTCTTTTTTGCGGCCTGTGAAAGCTCATCTATCATATCATAACGAAATACCGCGGGACGGATATCCTCCTTTAACAGCTGCTCATAGCAGTATGGAAAGGTATAACCTAATATGAGAATCGGCTTTTTTATTCCGGCGCGTCTTAAAATATGCGCCTCCTCCGCTGTTGCAACGGCAAACCCATACATAAAATCAAACGGCTCTAATGCCCTTGCAATCGGAATGCTTCCATGACCGTAGCCATCTGCCTTTATTACAGCCGTAAGCTTAGTATCCGGTGCGGTATTTGCATTCATATTTTTTATATTATCTACAATATTATCAAGGTTTACCTCCACATATCCACGCATATATGTGGCTAATCTGCTTTCAGCTTCGTTTTCCATAATCAGTCTCCCTTTAACTGTATTTTAATATGCGCGGCTACATGCACATAAGATTATCCGCAATATCCATAGCTGTCATGGCATATTCGCTTTTTGCCGCCGCTGCCGCCTCTCCTGCAAGCGCCGCCGCATAAACTCCGACAGAGGCGGCTTCAAAGCCGTCTGCCCCCTGAGCCAGCAGTCCGGCCACACAGCCCGTCAGCACATCACCGCTTCCTGCCGTCGCCATACCGCTTGTTCCCCTTAAGTTTGCACATATTATTTTTCCGGGCGCACAGGTATAGGTTATCGCATCCTTTGCCGCCACCACTGCATTAAGCTCAGCCGATAAAGCCCCCGCATATTTCCAAAGCTCTCCCTTTAGCTCACCAATGCTGACTCCCGTAAGTATTGACAGCTCACCGACATGCGGTGTAAGTATTATGGTTCTTCCCTCACGCCCCTGTGCAGCGAGCTTATACCTCATACCCACATCGGCGGCAAGCAGCTTAAGCGCATCCGCATCCAAAATAAGAGGCTTTTTACTCCCGTTTACAGCTTTATCAAGAATTTGAGCTGCGGCTCTGTCAAGCCCCAGACCGGGTCCTGCGGCAATCACATCCGCCCATTCTTCACTCCTTCCAATATCGTCATATGTGCCAAACAAAGCCTCAGGTACACTGCTCTGTATTATTATTCTGTTTTCCGCAGACGACAGTACCTTAACCATGCCTGCCCCCGCACGGTAACACGCTCTTGCCGACAGCACTGCCGCTCCCGCCATATTGACGCTGCCTGAAATTAAAAGCGCCTTGCCAAAGCTGCCTTTATTGCCGAAGCTGTCACGCCTTGGCAAAAGCTCGGACAACGGTTCGTCATAACAGAACATTCCGGGCATTATTCCCTCAAATCCCGCCTCTGTAATACCGACGCCTGCAATCCTTACTCTGCCCGAATAGTCACAGCCCGGCTTCATAAACAGCCCCCTTTTCGCAAATGCAAAGGTAACTGTTATATCAGCCTTAAAGGCACAGCCCATCACCCTTCCATCGTCTGAGCTTATTCCGCTGGGCACATCGACGGCAAGCTTAATGCCATCCCGCTCATTGCATGCATTAATCAACGCAGCATATATTCCCTCCACCGGGCGCTTCAGACCCACGCCAAAAAGCGCATCTACATATACATTATATTCCAAAGCATCAAGATTGCTTATAAAACTCACCGGATATGCAGAAAGTATTTCGCGCTCAAGCCTCCACTGCTCAGTCGCCTTATCCTCATCTCCCACAATACAGACGCTTACCATGAAGCCCTCATCGCACAAAAGTCTGGCCAGAGCCAGACCGTCTCCACCGTTGTTTCCTGTTCCCGCCATAATAAATACGGTTTTTACTGTATGAGAGACCGTAAGCTCTTTTATTTCATCACATAGCGCAAGAGCAGCCCTCTCCATGAGAACAAGCGAAGGAAGCTTTATATTGTTTATCATATTGCTGTCACATCTTTTCATTTCTTCGGCAGTAACAAGATATTTCATAAAATTACACCCTTTCATTACTTTGAAGGATTTCCTGCAAATTAATGCAAAAAGTCCATAAATTATATATGAAAAGGACCGTAAATGACGGTCCTTCGTCTTTTTAACAGTATTATATTATTTGCTCGGCTCATCATCTGCTTCATTTTCAGGCTTTATGTCAGTAATTTTATTTGCAGGCTTCGGATAATGCTCATCGGGATTATATCTCATATCAAATATATTTACAACATCTGCGCCAAAAATATCATGCATGTACGCATAAATATCGTGATTTTTCTGTTCCATCTCCTGCTTGCGTATAAGACGCTTTTTCAGTTCTATGCGTATCTGCGTTACCCAGCCCGATATTTCCTGAATACTGTCTGTGTTCTCCTGCATGGTCTCATAGCATTGCTGCATAGTCATAACCATAAGCTGTTTATTAAGTCTGTCTATCTCTCTGGGCACGTCCTTAAGCTCGTCCTGATAGGCCTCCAGCTTCTCATTGCATTCCTCCAGGAGCCTCTTGTTGGTTTCAATATTTTTTTCAAGCGTTTTGTCTCCTGTCTCCTCCACCCTGTCAACCATCGCTACGATATCCTTCATAAGCTTCTTCTTAAGCTTCCTGATATCCTTAGTCTCGGTATTCATCTTTCCCTGACGCTTAAGAAGTGCATTAAGCTGCTCCTCAAGGGGCTTTACCTCTTCCCTTCCAACCTCATTCAGAAGCCTGTACCACTTGTTGTCCAAAGTCAGCACCGGAATATTTTTCCCCTGAAGCGCATTCATAAACGCTTCCTGCTTTTTGCTGCCGTCAAACCGTCCCATACTTTACTTATCATTCTCCTTCATATAGCGGTTTATATTGTATGACAGCTTCATAAGGCTGTCGGAAAGATGTACATTTTCTACCTGAACCCCCTCAGGAACATTCAGGTCTACATGTGCAAAATTCCAAATAGCCCGCACACCGTTTTCAACCAGCCTGTCTGCAATATCCGCCGCACTTGTCTTAGGTAACGTCAAAACTGCAATGTCTATACCGTTTTCCCTGACAAAGCTGTCCAGCTCATCCATATTCATTATCCTGACGCCTCTGACCGACTGACCCACAAGCGTCTCATCTTTATCAAAAATACCTTTGAAAATGAACCCTCTCCGCTCAAAATTAAGATAATTTCCAAGCGCACGTCCAAGATTACCTGCACCGACTATAATAAAATTATGCTGTTTATCAAGACCAAGTATCTTGCCTATCTCATCATAGAGATATTCCACATTATATCCATACCCCTGCTGACCGAAACCGCCAAAATTATTAAAATCCTGCCTAATCTGAGATGCGGTTACGTGCATAAACTCACTGAGCTCCTGCGACGATATTCTCTCAACACTCTCATCACGCAGCTCACCTAAATATCTGAAGTATCTTGGAAGGCGTCCTATGACTGCCTGTGATATTTCCTTTTCTTCCACAAGTATTACCTCCATTCATTACTTAAATTATACCATATGTTAAAAAACTGTCAATGAATTGACAGCAGAAAATCCATCGGGTAGAATTATGGGTATTAAAAAAGTCATTGAGTATAAATACTATTGTTTATGAGAGGTTTCAGACATGATATTATCCTGCCAGAATATTTCAAAGGCATTTTCAGAAAATCAGGTGCTTAAAAATGTAAGCTTCCATATTGAGGATTATGAAAAAGCTGCTATTGTCGGAATTAACGGAGCCGGTAAGACAACCCTGCTCAGAATTATTGTGGGCGAGCTGCAGGCAGATGAAGGAAGCGTTACTCTTTCAAAAAGCAAAACCTTAGGGTATCTTGCGCAGAATGATGCAGTTGACACCTCGAACACCATCTATGATGAGCTGATGTCGGTAAAGCGCGAGCTTACGGACACCGAGCGACAGCTCAGGGAATGCGAAGCAGCCATGGACGGACTTGAAGGCATTGAGCTTGAGGACGTCATGAAGCGTTATTCAAATTTAACCCATTTATTTGAGACAGGCGGAGGCTATTCATACAGAAGCGAGCTGACAGGTGTATTAAAGGGCCTGGGCTTTTCAGAGACGGACTTTGACAGACGGGTATCTGAGCTTTCGGGAGGTCAGAAAACACGGGTAGCGCTTGGGAAGCTTCTTCTGCAAAAGCCTGACCTGATAATTCTCGACGAGCCTACCAATCACCTTGACATGAACTCAATAGCATGGCTTAAGACATATCTCCTTAATTATAACGGTGCGGTACTTATCGTCTCACGGTCGTGGGAGACGAGAAGTACCGCACCGTGATAA
>JAJQGF010000159.1 GCA_021200695.1 Lachnospiraceae bacterium | reverse complement strand
GCATTCTGGTTAGTACCGCGCCAATAAGTGTGGCAATGGAACCGAATATAATGTCGGGAAGTGCGCAGCCGGTAAGAATATTTGACAGCAGGCAGCCGATAAAAAGTCCGGGTATTGCGGCGGGGGTAAAGTAAGGAAGAATTGTAAGAGCCTCTGAGAATCTTACCTGTACGGCATAGTTGGCGAGCCCAAAGGCATTTGCAATAAAGGTAAGAACAACGTAGATGGCAGCAATCATTGCCGCCTGTACCATTGGTAACACATGATTTTTCATTTGATTTCTCCTTTAGTTTTGTTTTAGGTCAGGAAGGTCTCGAACTGACCGTGTGGCGCTGAAAAATACGCTTATTTATATTTGTATGAAAAGAACGTATCTTACAGACTCTCCAAAGTGTTATTATACTTAAAATCAGGAGATTGTCAAGACTTCTCAACTTGAACTTCCACAAAGAAAAAAAGAATAAAAAAATAAATCAACTTAAGAAACAATAGTTTACAATATATTACAAGCGTAATATAATAAAACAACAAATCAAAGATGTGAACTTTAAACATAGTAGGTGCAATTGATGAGTATAGTAAACCTGCAATTGTTGGATTAGTAAAGACAGATGGCGGAACACATTTTGTGGTAGCTTATGGATACACAAGTGACGGTGACATTATTATATGTGATCCAGCAAGCAGAAATTATACAAAACTTTCGCAATATTTTGACGAAGGATGTTATATTCATAGATTATACATATATACTAATTAGCAGCAGTGGTATGAAATAAAGCATATTCAGTTAGAATCGTGAGATAGACACAAAAAGTTCAAACAGTAAATCTAAATAAGAGTATTTTCTAATAAATAGATTTGCTTGAACATCAATAAATGATATTAATATTTGATTTTAGGATGAGAAACACTTTTAGTACTCTATATTATACCAACTAAAATGCGGTGAAGCGGAGACTGAAGGCATATCTGTGACAGCTGAGGGTAATGAAGAAGCTGTTTTGACACAGCAGGAGAATTTTGAAAATGAAACCTCTGAGTCAGAAAACTTTGAAATTGACACTATGCAGACAGAATCTTCGCCTTTAATGAAAAAGGTTTATACCGAGTATACAGCAAAGGGTAAGCAATGCAGTCGTGAGGAAAATGAGGAATTATATAAAAATGCTGAAATGCTGTTAAAAATGCGGACAAGTTTAAACTTTGAATTGCTGTCGTCACCTACAGCTATTCTTAATTTTGAGCAGGAAATTGAGGTAGACAATCACATTTATTATCTGCTTGACAACGAAGAAATTACAGGCTGGGATTATTATGAGAAAAGAGCAGAGGAAATCTATGACAGAGAATAAGTGGATAATAATTTTACACCGAAATATATGGAAGAACTCGAAGGATTATTTATAGAGCTTGATAACCATCTTTGGAGAGCGCACGCAGATGCGCCCTGCAACGGGGTTGACATTGAGTCAATTAAAATTTCACAGCAAGGTAAAAACTCATATTCTATTATAGGTATTACAGAATATGACAGTGGTCCTATGCTTATACTTTTCAATGTTCGCGTAAATGAGGAAAAGACTTGTGGTCTTGAAATAGTAAGCGAGGTTGAAATTGATGCGGCTACAGATATGGAAGCATGGTAGAATGGCGGAGGAGAAGCCCTTAGGCTTCTTCTCTGTTTATGACCTTTCTTATGCCCTTGTTTTTGCCGATTATAAGAGCAAGGGCAATTTTTACCAAATCCGGGATTATAAAAGGAAATACGCACCAGCCGAGTACGGTAATCAGACTGACGGCATCATTGCTTCGCGCGTAAACCACCATAAACCAGACAGTGCCAAATGCATAACATACTATTAAGCCCAATAACATGGACAAGGCATAAACCCAAAGCTTTTTGCCGAAAAGCTTCTCAAAGGCCCACATTATAAGCGCCGAAAAAAGGAAACCGATAATGTAACCACCGGTGCTTCCAAGCAGGGCACCGATTCCACCCTTAAAGCCGGCAAATACGGGCAGTCCCACGGCACCGAGCAGAATGTAAACCAAAACTGAGATAGTACCGCGTTTTCCGCCTAATAAATATACCGCAAGGAATACTCCAAAGGTTTGTAATGTAAAGGGGACAGCCATTGGGATGGAAATCCATGAGCACACAGCAATTAAAGCAGCAAAAATTGCAATGTAGACAATGTCAAGAGTCTTAAATTTGTTTGTTGTGACAGCGTTTTCAGACATAAAAAATCCTCCGTAAATTATATTATATTCTTAAGCCTCAAATATAATATCATTGCGGAGGAGTATTGTCAACCTAAAAATAATTGGGTTAACAATATACATCATATACTTAAAAATGAAATATCTGCATTATTATTGCAGCTCGCCGTTTTTATATCTTGCAACAATATTCTGGATTCTCTCATTAGGATTAAGAAGGTCACTGATTGAGGAATCATGGTTCAATGTATCAATAATGTATGCAATATACTTACTCATATCACAGTTAATGTACCATTCCCGTTCGAGAAGCTCAGGGGTCTGGAAGATAAGGTTTGTGGTAAGAATTTTATCTATTACGCCGTCCTTATACGCCTTGTCAAACTTTTCAAGACCGTTGGTAAAAAGACCAAATGTTGCAAACACAAATATCTTGCGTGCTTTGCGTGCCTTAAGAGCAACGGCAGTTTCCAGAATGCTTTCACCGGAGGAAATCATATCGTCAATGATAATCATATCCTTTCCCTCGACGCTTGTTCCGAGAAATTCATGCGCTACGATAGGATTACGTCCATTGACAACACGCGTATAATCACGCCTTTTGTAAAACATGCCCATGTCAAGTCCCAATACATTGGCGATATATATTGCTCTTGACATACCACCTTCGTCCGGACTTATGCACATCATATGTCCGGAATCAATCTGCAGTCCATTTACATTACGAAGCAGCCCCTTTATAAACTGATACGCGGGCTGAACCGTTTCAAAGCCATAAAGAGGAATGGCATTCTGTACGCGGGGGTCATGTGCATCAAATGTAATAATATTGTCAACACCCATGTGAACAAGCTCCTGAAGAGCAATGGCACAGTCGAGAGATTCTCGTGCAGTTCTCTTGTGCTGACGGCTTTCATACAGGAAGGGCATAATAACGGTGATACGGCGCGCCTTTCCTCCGACCGCTGCGATAATTCTCTTTAAATCCTGGTAGTGGTCATCGGGTGACATGTGGTTTTCATGCCCGCACAAGGAGTATGTCATGGAATAATTAAGCACATCTACTAAAAGATAGAGGTCAGTACCGCGTACCGATTCAAGAATCATGCCTTTTGCTTCACCTGAGCCGAAACGGGGAACCTTTGCACTCAGCAGGTAGGAATCTCTCTGATAACCTGCAAATGCAAGAGAGCCCTTGTGTTCGCTCTCTCGTTCTGCTCTCCATTTGACAAGATATTTGTCAACCTTTTCTCCCAGCGGTTTACAACCCTCAAGAGAAATGATGCCGAGAGAGCCCACTGGAATTGTCTCAAGATTTCTTTTTTCTTCACGGTTAGCCATGAAAATATCCTCGCTTTCTGTTACTGTATACTCATAATTTATGTATTCACGGCTTCTGATAAGTTACATTACCTGACGCACGTTTTTTCAGCATGCGGATATCGGGACCGGTAAGCTTGCATATTCTAAAGCTGTTAATAATCCGCGAAAATACTCGTTCGGAATAACGGTCACGAAGCTCTTCAAGACTCAGATTTGTGGAAATAATTGTTGCTTTGCTGCGCAGATTCCTTTCGTTGAGACATGAAAATAATTGTGAAGCAACAAAAGAATTGGTTACCTCAGTACCCAAATCATCAATTATAAGCAATTCGCAATTATATAAATCCTCATAAAAGTCAGAGAGCTCCTTTTTACCTTTTGCATCAAATGAATAGCGCGCCAGAGCTTCAAACAATCCGGAAGCGCTGAAATATATAACGGAATGACCCGCCTGCAAAAGCTCACGTGCTATACAACCCGACAAGAAGCTTTTACCAGTACCTACTGTACCATAAAATAAAATATTATGGTAGTCTTGTTTAAAGTTTTGTACAAAATCCCGGCAAATTCTGACGGCGCCTTTAAAATGCTCTAAATCCTCACCTTCATAGTAGTCAAAGGAAAGGGTTGAGAAATTTTCTCGGGAGACCATATCCTGAATATGGGACTGTTCATATAAAACAGAGAGTTCCTGCCTGATAAAGCATTGACATTTTTCTTTAAGACCTTCAGGGGTGGTAATATAACCGGAGTCCTTACATGACTGACAGGTGTATATCGGATTTAAATAATTTTCTGAGAAGCCGGCGCTTTTCAGAAGTGCAGCTCTTTTTTGTGAAAGCTCTTCAAGAACTGAATGAAGTCTTGCAGGCGCTTTGTCGTCCCCCTCCATTAAAAGTCTTGCGTGGGCTACAGAGGTTGAAGCTGTCGCCGCATCAATATCACGTAATTCAGGCAGTCTGTCATATACCTCTTTTCTGCGGTCATCCAAAACTGCGCGGTTGTAATCTCTTGTGCGCTCATAATCCTGCATTATAGCTTCATACTGTTGATTTGACAGTGACACGGTAATTCTCCTTCCGTGAAAAGTCTAGTTGCTGAGTAATTCTTTTTCAAGGGCAGAAAAATCATAACTGTTTTGGGCAAACTGATTAAATCTGTTACCGGAGGCAGTCTTTGACGACTTCTTTTTCTGCTGGTAGGCATTGTCTATTCTGCTGATGTCAGACTTATGGTGTACGCCCGCGCGCAGCCAGCTTGAGAGTATACTCTCCGCGTACTCAAAACGATGCCTGTCCGTTGCAAGAACAGTCCGCTCGCAGGCTTCGGTAATGATATCCATTGAAAAGCCGTAATCCTTTGTCCAACGGTTAATGAATTCCATCTCCCTGAGTGTGGGAGAGCCGCTTTTGCCAAGCTCATTCATTATCGTGTAAACGCTGCGGTCATATTTTGCCGAGCATTTTTTTGCCTGTTCAGGTGTGGTTATACCCTGTTCGGCCCAGCTTACAGCAACCTTTTCTATATATTTAAAATCCTTTTTTCCGCGGTCAACGCAGTATTGTATAAGATAATCCGTTAAATCATCAGAAAATTTAAGCACATCAGTGAAAAACAGTATGGACTTCATCTCTGAGGGTGTCAGAGGTCTGCCGATATAGGATTCCGCAATAAATAAAAGCTGAGAGGTATTCTCACGGCTCTTAAATTCCCTGAGCTGGTCGGGAGTATATACAGGTTTGACAAAAGGCTTGTTTTCAGCGCTCCCAACATCGCCTGAGGACATTTCTGAGGACTTTAAAGGAGCGGAAGCCGCTTTCTTTGCGGTATCCTCCAATGTGGAGCAAACAGCACTGCCTGTGTTCCGCAGGTCACGCAGACGAATTCCGGTAAGAGTCTGCTCATCATCATAGTCCAGAGTGATAAGACTGTTCTTTTCCCAATATTTAAGAGAACGTATAACATCCTTCTCAGTGAGATTAAATTTATCAGCAATGTCAGATACACTTGTAGCAAGACCCGCCTGAAACATGCGCAGCAAATAGAGATACACCTTTAGCTGGGCATCATTGGCATCCTTCATATACTCGTCGATAAAGCAGTTTGCAATAGCTGTCTTATCAGCATTTTCATCCTTATAAATTTTCAATCGCGGCATTATTACGGCATCCTTTCCCCTTACCAACAGCATGTCCTTTATAAATATATCGCTAAAAAACACATAACCGTCGGAGCAAATCAAAGTATAGCATAAGCATTTTAAAAATGAAATGGTAAAAATGCCAGAAAACCTTTAAAATCGGGGTTTGAGGTTCAACAGTGCATTTTGTGGATAATGTGGATAATTATACAATAAATGCGTGTAGTGCGTAAAAAAGCTAAAATAAAATATCCACAGAGAAATCCGGTAAAAATGTACCGGATTTTTGTGGATAATGTGGAAAACTATTTTTTTAAGAGATTTTCGCCGATTTTAAGCACATCTCCGGCGCCCATAGTTATCAACAAATCTCCGTTTATGCAATTTTTCATAAGAAAATTTTCAATTTCTTCAAAGCTCGGAAAGTAATAGCACTCATGTCCCAAGGCTTCAATCTCATGCTGGAGGGTCCTGGAGCTGATGCCGAGATTATCGGTCTCTCTTGCAGCATATATGTCTGCAAGCACAATTTTGTCGGCTAATGAAAGAGCCTTTGCAAAATCACCCATAAATGCTTTGGTGCGGGTAAAGGTATGAGGCTGAAATACACACCAGAGGGTTTTATGCGGATAATTTACAGCCGCTTTTAAAGTTGCTGTAATTTCTGAGGGATGATGTGCATAATCATCTATTATAGTGACTCCTCCGACGCAGCCCTTGTATTCAAAGCGCCTGTCTGTTCCGGTAAAATCATGCAGAGCCTTAACTGTCACGGCGCGTTCTATTCCGAGCAGGTCGGCAAGTGCAATTGCTGCGAGCGCATTGCTCACATTGTGGCTGCCGGGGACACTGAGGGTAAATTTATCGGACATGCCGTTTGTATCGTGCAGAAGAAAGGAGGGATGACCAAAGTCATCATAGTCCGTTATATACCCATAATAATCTGCGCAGGTGCCGTCAGAGCATTTTTCAGAGGAAGAACAGGTAATTACCCTGCATACTGTGCCTTCCGTAATCTCTCTGAAATTTGGAATCTCACCGTTTATTATCAGACAGCCGGATTCGGGAAGGAGCATTGCAAAGCGGTGAAAGGAAGCGCGTATATCGTTAATATCCTTGAAAAAGTCGAGATGGTCCTCCTCTATGTTGAGGATTATCCCTATTTTTGGAGACAGGCTTAAAAAGCTGTTAGTATACTCGCATGCCTCCGCAACGAAATAATCCGAGCCGCCTACGCGTATATTGCCTCCTATTGTCTTTAGCATTCCTCCGATTGAAAGGGTGGGGTCCGTATCTGCGGCGAGAAGTATTTCGCTTACCATTGAAGTCGTGGTGGTTTTGCCGTGAGTTCCGCTTATGGCAATAGGGGTTTTGTAATTTTGCATGATTTGACCCAAAAGCTGTGCCCTTGTAAGCGACGGGATATTTTTTTCAACTGTGGCAACATATTCCGGATTGTCTTTATGAATAGCGCTTGTAAATACTACACAATCTATAGTATCGGTTATGTTTGAATAGCGTTGTCCGTAAAAAACCGTAATCCCCTTTTTCTCAAGCTGCTCGGTCACATTACTTTGTGTGCGGTCAGAACCGGATACCCTGAAGCCGGCGTCCGCAAGAATTTCTGCAAGACCGCTCATGCTTATGCCGCCTATGCCGACAAAGTAGACAGAGGAGGGGTTCTTAAAGTCAATTTTGTACATGCTCTTACTTCCTTAATATATTTTTTGCGCAGTCTTAAACTGTGGCTATATAACATTATATACACATACCGGTAAAAAAACAAATAATAATTAAAAATGTAAAAAATGACAATAAAGGAGTAAAAAAATGAAGCAGGGTAAGACATAAATCCCAAAAATAACTATACAATATTTTGTGTGATATGTGAATATTACACATAAAAATGTGAAAAAATCTAAAAAAATTGTTAATAAATATTCACTTTCATTATGCCGTGTGCTATAATATAAACAACAATACATCAATGGCATCAGGTGAAGACTAGATTGGGGTGACAGAAATGATAAAAAAAGAAATGATTGCCATGCTGCTTGCCGGAGGGCAGGGCAGCCGTCTCGGAGTTCTTACATCAAAGGTTGCTAAGCCGGCGGTTGCGTTTGGAGGAAAGTACAGGATAATAGACTTTCCACTGTCCAACTGCATAAACTCAGGTATTGACACGGTCGGGGTGCTGACACAGTATCAGCCCTTAAGACTTAATTCCCATATAGGGATAGGCATTCCGTGGGATTTAGACAGAAATATAGGTGGAGTTACGGTGCTGCCGCCCTATGAAAAGAGCTTGGGAAGTGAGTGGTACACTGGTACCGCGAATGCTATTTATCAGAACCTTGAATATATGGAGAGCTATAATCCCGATTATGTGCTTATTCTTTCGGGTGACCATATTTATAAAATGGATTATGAGGTTATGCTTGAATTCCATAAGTCTAAGAATGCAGAGGTGACCATCGCTGTCATGCCTGTTCCGATAGAGGAGGCAAGCCGTTTCGGCATAATGATAGCCGATGAGAAGAGAAGGATTGTAGAATTTGAGGAAAAGCCTAAACAGCCCAGAAGCAATCTTGCAAGTATGGGTATATATATTTTTAACTGGAATACACTTAAGGAAGCTTTGATAGCTATGGCAAAGCAGCCGGCATTGGATTTTGGAAAGCATGTCATACCTTATTGCCATGCGAAAAAGGCTCCGCTCTATGCCTATGAATTTAACGGATATTGGAAGGATGTCGGCACACTCAATTCATATTGGCAGGCGAATATGGAGTTGATTGATATAGTGCCGGAGTTTAACCTGTATGAGGAATATTGGAAAATATATACAAAGAGTGAAATACAGCCGCCGCAGTATATTGCCGGGGAAAGCATTATAGAGAAGTGCATTATAGGGGAAGGCTCAGATATTTACGGACAGGTATACAATTCTGTTATTGGCTGTGGAGTAACGATAGGAGAGGGGACGGTGGTGCGTGATTCAATTATTATGAATCAGACGCACATCGGTCAGGACTGTGAGATAAATAAAGCGATTATAGCTGAAAACGTAATTGTCGGCAATGCTGTGAGAATGGGAACGGGAGAGGAAAGAGAGAATGATACGGCGCCCCATATTTATAATAATGGTATAGTTACGATTGGGGAGAAGAGTGTTATACCGGATAATATTAATATAGGAAAGAATTCGGTTGTATCCGGAGTTACAGGGGCTGATGACTATCAGAATTCCACGCTTGAAAGCGGAAGGACATTAATTAAGGCAGGTGAGCAGTTATGAGAGCGATTGGAATAATTTTGGCAGGAGGCAATAATCACAGAATGAGAGAGCTGTCACAGCGCAGGGCGGTTTGCGCAATGCCTATTGCGGGCAGCTACAGAAGTATAGATTTTACATTGAGCAGTATGTCAAATTCCCATATCCAGAAGGTGGCTGTGTTTACACAGTATAATGCGAGAAGTCTCAATGAGCATCTTAATTCATCAAAGTGGTGGGACTTTGGGCGCAAGCAGGGAGGCCTGTATGTGTTTACACCTGCGGTAACGGCGGATAACAGTAACTGGTATAGGGGTACGGCGGATGCGATTTATCAGAACTTACATTTTTTAAAAAACAGTCATGAACCATATGTGGTTATTTCATCAGGTGACTGTGTATATAAGATGGATTTTAATAAGGTATTGGAGTACCATATTGACAAAAAAGCTGACATAACTGTCGTTTGCCGTGACATGGAGC
>JAJQGF010000195.1 GCA_021200695.1 Lachnospiraceae bacterium | reverse complement strand
GTTTATAAGGGATAATATTTCAGAGGGTGCAGCGCTTGGCTTTGACGGAAGAGTTGTTTCCGCGGGCGAGGGCAAAAAGCTTGAGGATATGCTGTCCGAAAAAAATGTCAGCCTTGTATATGGCAGGGATTTATCAGAGACAATCCGGGATGACCGTCCCAGATTTCCGTGTGGAAGGGTGTATGTGCTTCCCGGCTCTGTTTCAGGCAGAAGTGTTTGTGACAAGCTGACAGACGTAAGAAACAGACTTAAGGCAGAGGGCGCTGACAGCCTGCTTCTTACAAAGCTTGATGATATCATGTGGCTTTTTAATATTCGCGGCTGTGATGTGGAATGCAATCCTGTTGCCATGTCCTACGCGTATGTAGATATGGACAGAGCAGTTATTTTTATTCAGGGTGATGCGATTGACGGGACGGGTGCAGAGCCTGGTGCAGATGGAATGAAAATAAAGCCTGACTATGACTGTAGGAGTCATTTTAAGAAAAACAATATAGAGGTCATGGAGTATGACAGCATAGCAGAATTCGCAGGGCAGCTTCGCTGCAGGAGAGTTCTTGTGGATGTGCGCTATTGCAGCTATATGCTTTATAAAACCCTGCTTAAGACGGACACTGTTACCGTAATAGAAAAGAGAAATCCAACTGAGCTCTTAAAAGCCGTAAAAAATGCGGTTGAGCTGGACAATATGAGGAAAATATTTTTAAAGGACAGTGTTGCTTTGACAAAGTTCATTTTCTGGCTTAAAGCTAATGTCGGCAGAATGGAAATTACCGAGGTGTCTGCCGCAGACAGGCTTGAAGAATTCAGAAGGGAGATACCTGAGTTTATAGGGCTGTCCTTTCCTACAATTTCAGGCTACAGGTCAAATGCCGCGATGATGCATTATGAGGCGCGGCGGGAGGACTGCAAGGTGCTTAAGCCCGAGGGAATGCTTCTTGTGGATTCCGGAGGACAGTACATGGGAGGCACAACCGATGTCACAAGGACGATAGTGCTTGGTCCGATTACCGAGGAGGAAAAGCTGCACTATACGCTTACGGCAGTCGGAATGCTGAAGCTTACAGCTGCTCGCTGGCTATACGGCTGCAGCGGAAGAAATCTTGATATTCTTGCAAGAGAGCCGCTGTGGAATATTAATGTCGACTATAAATGCGGCACCGGACATGGAGTAGGTTATATAATGAATGTGCATGAGGCTCCGCAGAGCATGAGGTGGCGTTTCACAGAGGGTATGGAGGAGCCGCCGCTTGAGGCGGGCATGGTGATTACAAACGAACCCGGAGTCTATATTGAGGGCAGTCACGGTATACGCATTGAAAATGTCATGGTGGCTGAAAATGATATAAAAAATGAGTATGGACAGTTTATGCATTTTGACACTCTTACCTGGGTTCCGATAGATATGGGTGCAATAGACAGAAAATACATGTCTGAGGAAAGCTATATACTACTGATGTCATATCAGAAAAAAGTATATGAGAAAATTTCTCCCTATCTCAATGAGGAGGAGAGAGAGTGGCTTAGGAATGAAACGCAGGCGGACACTGTCATAATGCCGGGGAATGAAGAAAAAAATTGTTGAAATCATTAATTATTAAAATTACTCGATTTTATTGACTTTTAGCGGCAGTTTTGATATAATATAACAGATGTGACAAATGAAAATGCATTTTTCACTATAATTAATAAGAAAAGAGGTAAATTAAGATGGCAGCGATTGATTTGAGCAAGTATGGAATTACCGGGACCACGGAAATTGTGTACAATCCTTCTTTTGAAATGTTGTTTGAAGAAGAGACCAAGCCCGGACTTGAGGGTTATGAAAAGGGTCAGGTTACTGAGCTTGGCGCAGTAAACGTAATGACAGGAATTTATACAGGACGTTCACCTAAAGATAAGTATATTGTTGTAGATGAGAATTCAAAGGATACAGTATGGTGGACTACTGACGCGTATAAGAATGACAACCATCCGATGACCGGAGAGACATGGGAGGTTGTAAAGGAGATTGCAAAGAAGGAGCTGTCAGACAAGAGATTGTTTGTTGTTGATGCCTTCTGTGGTGCAAACAGAGATACACGTATGGCAGTGCGCTTCATTGTTGAGGTGGCATGGCAGGCGCATTTTATTAAGAATATGTTTATCCAGCCAACTGATGAGGAGCTGAAGGATTTTGAACCGGATTTCGTTGTATACAACGCATCTAAGGCAAAGGTTGATAATTATAAGGAGTTGGGACTTAACTCTGAGACCTGTGTGGCATTCAACATTACCAGCCGCGAGCAGGTTATCATAAATACATGGTATGGCGGAGAGATGAAGAAGGGTATGTTCTCCATGATGAATTACTATCTTCCTCTCAAGGGTATTGCATCAATGCACTGTTCTGCAAATACGGATATGAACGGTGAGAATACCGCAATTTTCTTTGGCCTTTCAGGAACAGGAAAAACCACTCTTTCAACAGACCCCAAGCGTCTTCTTATCGGAGATGACGAGCATGGCTGGGACGATAACGGAGTGTTCAACTTTGAGGGCGGCTGCTATGCAAAGGTTATTAATCTTGATAAGGATTCAGAGCCTGATATTTATAATGCAATCAAGCGTGACGCGCTGCTTGAAAATGTAACCGTTGATGCCGAAGGCAAAATTGACTTCGATGATAAGAGTGTAACGGAGAATACCCGTGTATCTTATCCTATTAATCATATTCAGAATATTGTGCGCCCTATTTCTTCAGCGCCTGCTGCAAAGAATGTTATATTCCTTTCAGCAGATGCATTTGGTGTGCTGCCGCCTGTTTCAATACTGACTCCCGAGCAGACACAGTATTATTTCCTGTCAGGCTTCACTGCTAAGCTTGCCGGAACAGAGCGTGGAATCACCGAGCCTACCCCTACCTTCTCAGCCTGCTTCGGACAGGCATTCCTTGAGCTGCATCCTACAAAGTATGCCGAGGAGCTGGTTAAAAAGATGCAGAAGAGCGGCGCTAAGGCTTATCTTGTAAACACCGGCTGGAATGGAACAGGAAAGCGTATCTCCATCCGCGATACCCGTGGAATTATAGATGCAATCTTAAGCGGGGATATTCAGAAGGCTCCTACCAAGAAGATTCCTTACTTCAACTTTGAGGTTCCTACAGAGCTTCCGGGAGTAGATTCCAATATTCTTGACCCTCGTGATACCTATGCTGACGCTTCAGAGTGGGAGGCAAAGGCAAAGGATCTTGCAGACAGATTCGTTAAGAATTTTGCAAAATACGAGACAAATGAGGCAGGCAAGGCATTAGTTGCGGCAGGCCCTCAGCAGTAAATAAGATTAATCGGAGGTCTGATACTTTTGTATCGGGCCTCTTTTTATTTTTGGATTCAGTTTGGATTCAGACTTATGCTTTTGCCAAAATTTTCTGTTGTATTCCGGCGCATATTCTTATATAATAATATTAACCTGAGATGCGCGATAACTTCTGTCAGTTTTGAACCTACATTTACTTTAAACGGGATTCCTATATTGCCAAGTGGCTGTCAAGCCCTCACTCGTTTGAGGATTGGAAGGGAAGGCAAAAGGTTGGTTGCGGTTACCCACCTAGCGCAGCTAGGAGTCAAAAGGCAGGAGGCGGCATGTCGGGGCTATACTAAAGATATGGGGCAGTTCATGTGGAATGAGCTGCCCCTTTTATTAAATTAAGATGCCGCAAAGTGAGGTCGGATATTGAAGGATAAACGCAGGAGGCTTAATAAATCTCAAAGAATGCAGCTCAAGGCTTTTATTTGTGTGCTTGGAATACTTTTGCTGTTTATACTTTTTGTCTGGAGAAGCATTTCGACGCTGCTGCATCGAAGCAGTGAGAATATGCCGGAGGAGAGGACTCCCGTTGTGAGGGAGGCTGCCAATGTATGGATAATGGGCGCTGACAGCAGTGGGATAACAGTATTCGAGGATGGAGAAAGAAAAAGCTATATTTATGATGACGAATACGCGGCTGAGCTGGATTGCGGGGATATGGGAGAGCTGCTGCGTGACAGACTTGCTGACATAGAGCTTGCTGATGATAAGGTAACGGATATATATATAAAGACTGATAAGATAAACGGAAAGCTTCTGAGTGCAGCTTCGGACGGAATTGAATTTGAAGAGCTTGGCATAATACCGTTGGCGGACGACTACAAGGGCTATAGGACATATGGCAGCCCTGAGATGTGTACGCTTGATGACCTTGCTTATGGATACAATTTTGCGGATTTCATAGTTGAGGACGGAAAAATATGCGGCTTTTTTATTGCCCGCGAGGAGGCAATGGAGGATATACGTGTTCTTATAAAGACATCTGACTATTCAGGTATATACCATGCATCGCTTGTCCTGACCTGCAACGCAGACTTTTTTGCTTCAGCAGGAAGCGGCGGGGAGGGACTGACGCAGAGCTTTCGGGCAGGTGAGGAGTTTGTTATTGACAGTGAAAGTGAGCTTTTTGAATATGGCAGGGTAACCATCTGGTCAGATAATGTTTTAAATGATGAGATAGTTTTAAAAAATGTAACCCGCAGCCAGGGAACACCCTCCTATAGGGGGAAAATAGAGCTCATATGTGAAGAAGACGGTATTGTGGTGATTAATGAGCTGCCGCTTGAGGAGTATCTGTACAGCGTTGTACCAAGCGAGATGCCGTCAGCATATCCTGAGGAGGCATTACGAGCACAGGCAATATGCGCAAGGACATATGCGTATGCGCATATGCAGCATGCCGCATATCCCGAGTATGGTGCACATGTTGATGACAGCACAACATATCAGGTGTACAACAATATTGTTGAGAAGGAGAGCAGTACGCTTGCCGTAAAGGAGAGTTATGGACAGCTTTTGTATACGCAGGCCGGCGAACTTGCGGGGGCATATTACTATTCTACTTCATGCGGCATAGGTACGGATGCAAATATATGGAAAACGGAGGAGGCACCGACGCTTACTTATCTAAAGCCAAAATCAATATCACCTGAGGGCTTTGCGGATATGGTCTCTGCATATAACGGCGACAGTGATGGGCAGGCATATGGGCTTGGAACGCTTTTACAGGACAATGAAGCCTTTGATGAATTTATTTTATCTGTCAATCCTGACGATTATGAGGCATCGGAGGGCTGGTACAGATGGAAATATACGGTAGGTACGCTTGATGCCGAATATATGTGTGAGGTGCTTAAAAGGCGCCGCAGTGCAAACAGTGAGCTGATACTTAAAATGGACGGGAGCGGAGAGTTCTCTGAGGGTGAGGTGAAAAGCTTTGACACTGTTGAGGACATATATATAGCAAAGCGCGGAGCAGGAGGCGTATGTGATGAGCTTGTGATAGTGACAAATGCGGGGACTTATAAGGTTATTACAGAGCACAATATACGCTATGTTCTGGACGATGGAAATTCAGAGGTGGTAAGGCAGGACAACAGCAGTGTAGAGATGCCCACGCTGCTTCCGAGTGCATTCTTTTCACTTTCTGTTGTCAGAGAGAATGGAAATGTGGTAGGATATACTTTAACGGGAGGCGGTTTTGGCCATGGTGTAGGCATGAGCCAGAACGGCGCTAAGAATATGGCAGCGGCGGGTCTGAGCGCAGAGGATATTCTGTCATTTTTCTTTGAGGGATGTACAGTGGGAGCAGTCTATTAAAAATATAAATTTGAGGTTTTGAAGTGACATGATTCATAAATTATATATAATAATGCGTGATTTTGCCGCACAGATGAAGCGTCAGAACATTAGTGCATTTGCGGCAAGCACCGCCTTTTTTATATTTGTGTCTCTGGTTCCGATGCTTGTAATGATTTGCACAATAATTCCGTTTACACCGCTCACGGAGGAAATACTTGTAAATGCCGTGACTGAGGCTACGCCCGATATTATTGACGCTTTGGCGGAGAGCCTTATTTCTGAGGTGTATAATAAATCTGCCGGAATTCTGTCAATATCCGCCATTGCAACGCTGTGGACCGCGGGGAAGGGAATTCTTGCTCTTATTCAGGGCTTTAACTCAATTAACGGTGTAGATGAAAAAAGAAATTATGTTGTTTTGAGGGTGATTTCCGCACTGTATACGCTTATAATGCTTGCAATAGTGGTTATAATTCTGTTGGTAATGGTATTTGGAAACCAGCTTGCACATATTGCAATAGCGCGCTTTCCGCAGATAAGGCGGCTGACCTCCATGATTATGGACTTAAGAACTTTGTTTACGGCGGCGATATTGACTTTTTTCTTTTCAATAATTTACACATACATACCGAATAAAAAGCTTCGCTTTAAAGAACAGGTTCCGGGAGCTTTTTTTGCAGCTACGGGATGGTGCGCTTTTTCGTGGGGATTTTCATTATATGTAACGTATTCAAACAGCTACAGTATTTATGGAAGCCTGTCCATAATAGTTATAGTCATGCTTTGGCTGTATTTCTGCATGTATATTATGATGGTAGGCGCATATATTAACAGATACTTCAGACCGGTGAACAGGGTACTTGTGAACAGACATCATAATCGTTAGGTACAAATGTATGGGGAATAATAATATAAGGTTAAGTGAAAAATGTAAGAAAATACTGCTCAGAATATTCTGGGCGGTATTTTCGGCGAGCATGCTGATAATTTTTGCAGTGGCATTAAGTAAGCCGCTTAATAACCTGATTCCATGGAAAATGGCTGTCTACACTTTGGTGTGGGTGGTCTTTTTAGCTGTAATTTGTGCGGCGGCATTTTTCGTGGAGTACAGATTTCCGCAGTGGGAGTACAGGCTGAGGAGAGCTCTGCCAATTTATCTTGCGGTATTGGGAATTGCTCTGTTTATTGTGTCAGTATGTCTGAGAAGCGCGCCTGTTTCGGATTATGCTGATGTGTATTATGCTGCATATAATTACGCAAACGGGCTGGAGGTTGAAAATTGGGACTATTTTGCAAGGTGGAATAATAATGTGGGATATATGCTTGTGCTGTCTGCGCTGTTTAAGCTCGGAGGGCTTTTCGGAGGAGAGGAGGCATCATATTATTTTGTTCTTGTATTAAATGTGCTTCAGGTGCTTATGCTTTTGAGGTGTGCTGTGTATCTTGCGGGAAGGGTAGCCGGGAGACATTCATTTGCATGCTCGTTTATGGCGCTTATTGTCGGAAGCCTATGGCTGCCCTTGTGGGCGAATACGTCCATATTTTATTCCGACCAGCTCAGTCTTGGGGCCGCAGTATTTGGAATAACGCTGCTTGTCAGAGGGCGCGAAAGAAACAGAAAGCTTCCGTATGCCGTATTGGCGGGCTTTTTTTTCGGGGCAGGAATTATATTGAAGGCAACCTCTGCAACTCTGCTTATTGCGCTTACGGCAGCATATGTGCTGTTTATGAGGTGCAGGGAATATATAAAGGAAATATTGGTGTGTGCATTAATGCTTGTGCTTGTATTTTCGGGATACAAAATGTATACGGCGCAGATGCCATATCAGGAGAACGTGGATATTCTTAAGGCGCCGGTGGAATATTGGATAGCATTGGGCTTAAACGGAAGCGGCACATATGGCGACAGTGAGGAGTTTGCAATACGCTGTCTTACGGCCGGAAGCTATGAGGAAAGAAAAGAAATCGCAAGAGAGCAGATAATGGAAAACATTGATAATCTCTGGAATATAGAGCATATTATGGCAAAGCTGCGGCAGAACTTCGGAATAGGGGATTTGGGAGCCGCAGGATATCTGATTTGGCCCGAACACGAAAACCTGTTGTGGAATTGGGCATCGCAGGAGGGAATGTACTATTGGAAATATGCCTGCCTTACGACTTCGTTTTTCTTTGCGTGGCTGTTTACAACTGCTCTGGGTGGTATAGGAATGGCATTAAAGAGAGATTATGGAAAAGAGGATATGCCGGTGTTTATAATGTCTCTTGCGTTCTGGGGGCTGGCTCTGTTTCTGATGCTGTGGGAGGCGCAGGACAAGCAGATGTACAATCATTCGGGAATAATGATTCTCATGCTTGTTTTTTCCATGAAGCTGCTTGGAGAGGAGGTCCTGAATAAATGTGGAGAGATAAAACGTATAAGGAAAAAATAAATGCGGTCTGTTGTATGGCGGTGAGGGTAACAGGCATTATTTTTGTGGGATATATTTTTCTTCAGGGGCTTTTCACGATATGCCTGATACAGCGCGTGGAGGAAAAGACATATTATATCAGTAACAATACTGTCAGCCAGATTACAGGTATTGTGCTTTTTTGTATTCTTACATATTTTTTTGCGGGAAAGGGACTGTCTGAGCTTATAAAAAGACATGGAGATACCTGGTTTAAGCTTGTTTTTGTCCTTGTGCTTGCAGCTCTCGGAATATGGCTTCTGATGACGAGATTCTGGTATTTCGGCGATATGGAGAAGGTATATCAATATGCCGGAATGTTAAATGCCGGGGATTTCAGCGGGTGGCTGCCGGGTGGATATCCATACATGTGGTCACAGCAGAACGGACTAATACTTTTTGTATCGCTGCTGCTTCGTTTTTTTGATAAGGATACATCATATATTGTATTTTATTTTATCAATTTGTTTTTTTATGGAGTAATGACTGTGTCCTTTTATTCGTCTATGAAGACGCTGTTTAAAGACAGGGATATCTACATTATTCAGCTTCTTATGCTTGTCCTGTACTTTCCTTACGCATTCTTTATTACACTTCTGTACGGTGATGTGATAGGATTTTCATTTGGCGCGGCAGCGGCGGCGCTCTTGTTAAAATACCTTGACACACGAAGAAATGTGCATATTGTGTTATCCTGCGTATGCATTATATTTGCAGTGATTTTTAAACAAAACAGCCTTATAATATTTGTCGGAGCTTCGATAATGCTTATACATGACATGGCTGTCGGATTTAACAAAAAAAAGCTTTTAAGCTGTGCAGTCTATATTATTTTGGCGCTTATCGGCTTTGGACTGCCAAAGGTCATAATAGAGCAGGCGGGCGGAAACAAAATAGACGGAGGGAACAGTAAGTGGGCCAATATAGCAATGGGACTTCAGGAATGCGATAAGGCTCCGGGCTGGTATAACTGTTATGAGGAGGAGGTTTTTGCCGCTAATAATTATGACGGAGATGCGACCGCGGCTGAGGCAAAGCGTGAGCTTGCTGAGAGATTGAAATATTTTGCACAAAATCCGGGATATGCGTGGGAATTTATAAATAAAAAGCTTGCGTCTGAATGGAATAATCCGACGTTTGAATGCTTTCATATACAGAATTGGCGCGGCTCATCAATTGAGCTTTCGGGGTTTGTGAAATCAATTATAAATGACGGAGGTAAGCTTAATATTATACTGATTTACATTCTCGATATATGTCAGTCAGTGGTTTTGTTCGGTGTTCTTATGTATCTTATCGGAGATGACAGTCAGGACTTAAGGAGACTTTTTTTTATAATACTTTTTATCGGCGGCTTTATGTTTTTTACAGTGTGGGAAGCAAAATGCCGCTATACAGTACCGTTCTATCTGATGCTGATACCCTATGCATGGCCCGGCTAT
>JAJQGF010000305.1 GCA_021200695.1 Lachnospiraceae bacterium | reverse complement strand
CTTCTCCGTCACCCTCCTCAAAATCTGTCACAAGAATATATTTAAAGCCTCCCAGCCTTGTCTGTTCAAGCACATAAAAATCTACCGGTTCATCTCCATGTGGATTAAATGTTATTTTTTCCAATTTGCTCATTTTTTTATACCGATTTCTGCTCTGAGTTTTTCCTTCTGTCAAGATATCCCTGTAAAATCAGCGTCGCCGCTATCATATCCACGTACTCCCCACGGTTTTCCCTGCGTATGCCCGCTTCTATCATCGCCTTGTCCGCTGCGACTGTCGTCAGCCGTTCATCCCACATTGTAACCTTAAGTCCGGTACGTCTCTCCAGCTTGTCCTTAAATTCATATGAAAGCCTTGCTCTCTCCCCCTCTGTGTCGTTCATATTCTTAGGGAGTCCGAGTACAAGCTCTGAAACCTCATATTCCTGAATAAGGCTTTCTATCCGCGCAAGTGTCCGGCGCAGCTTGTTCTCCTCCTTGCGCCGTATAATCTCCAACCCCTGGGCCGTCATAAGCAATGGGTCGCTTACCGCCACCCCGACGGTCTTGGAGCCAAAATCCAATCCCATAATCCGCATAAAGACAAAATCCTCCTACTGCCAATGCATATTGCGAATATATTCAGTCAAAAGCTCCTCCACAAGCTCGTCTCTCTCAACCTTCATTATAAGGCTTCTTGCATTCCTGTGGCTGGTAATATATGTCGGGTCGCCGCTCATAATATATCCCACAATCTGGTTGACAGGATTATATCCCTTTTCCGTAAGAGCCTCATACACCGTGGAAAGTACAAGCTTTGCTCCGGTCTCAGGCTCTGCCGCTGCATTAAAGTATTGTGTATTTCCTAAGTCCTGCATATTTCCTCTTTTCCGCTGCAAAAGCAGTATATGTCCACATTTCCAAAAAGTGCCTATATATTTATATATTACAGCATTTATATGTAAAATTCAAGCATTTCTCCCGCCAATATTTCTCCGTCAATGAAGCCTGATACCTTCACCTGTGCCATAGCATTTGACATGCTGCGTACATCATCGGCCGGAACAGCCACCTTAACATAATCTCTTGTATGTCCTATATGATATATCTGACTTCCCTCTGCGGTTTTAATCTCCTTCTCCTCCTCAAAAAGCACCTCTGCGGTTTTTCCGATATAGTACCTTCTGAATTCCTCCGAGTGTATGCGCCCCATCCGTATAAGCTCATTGCTTCTTAATGTCTTTATCTCATCGGGAAGCTGATTCGGCATAAGCGCCGCTCTTGTCCCGCTGCGCATTGAGTATTTAAAGACATGCGTCTCATAAAACCGCACCTTTTCAATAAATTCCCGGCTTTCTGAATACTCGTCCTCAGTCTCTCCCGGAAAGCCCACAATAATATCTGTTGTAACGGCAGGATGCTCGAAATATTTTCTGATAAGCTCTACGCTTTGAAAGTATTCCCCTGATGTATAATGCCTATTCATTCTTTTAAGTGTTTCATTGCAGCCGCTCTGCAGTGAAAGGTGAAAATGCGGACACAGCTTTTCAAGCCTTCCAAGACGTACAGCCGTATCCTCTGTTATAATTCTGGGTTCAAGAGAGCCCAGACGTATGCGCTTTAAACCCTTAATTTCATTTACCTTTTCTACAAGGTCAATGAGACTGCTGTGTCCGTCATAAACAGCTCCTTCGGAATCAAAGTCCAATCCATACGAGCTTATGTGTATTCCGGTCAGAACCACCTCCTTGCAGCCCTCCTGTACAAGTCCGCGTATTTCCTCAAGAATATCGCTTTCCCCTCTGCTTCTTACCCTCCCTCTGGCAAAGGGAATGACGCAGTATGAACAAAACTGGTTGCAGCCATCCTGTATCTTAATGCATGCCCTTGTATGCCCGGCAGTATGCTTAAGCGTCATATCCTCATATTCCGATGTATGATTAATATCTATAACTGTTGAATTGTCCAGAGTCTTATTGCTGTCACGGCTCTCAAGGTATTTCTCTATGATATCGACGATTTCAGCTTTCCGGTTGTTTCCTATGCATAAATCCACGCTGTCGTCTTTTTCTATGGATTCCGCTCCAGTCTGCACATAACACCCTGCCGCTACGACTACAGCCTCCGGATTGAGCTGCCTTGCACGGTGCAGCATTTGCCTGCTCTTTCTGTCCGCTATATTTGTGACGGTGCATGTGTTTACTATGTAGATATCGGCGATTTCATCAAAAGCAACAATATTATATCCCTTTTCTTCCAATTTTTGTTGCATTACTTCCATTTCATATGAATTTACCTTACAGCCGAGATTGTGTAATGCTACATTTTTCATTGTTTTCTCCACTTTTTTTGTATTGTTTACTCCTTGACTTTTATAGCTTTTCCCTTTAATATTGAGAGTGAAGGTATTACAAACATAAGGAGGTATTCAATTTATGAAGACAGTACAGATTTCTTTAAATTCCATCGACAAAGTAAAATCATTTGTGAATGATATTACCAAATTTGACTATGATTTCGATTTAGTATCAGGAAGATACGTTATCGATGCAAAATCTATCATGGGTATCTTCAGTTTGGATTTATCCAAAACCATTGACCTTAACATCCATGCAGAGGGCGGCATTGAGGAGGTTCTTGAGGTTCTCAAGCCTTATATGGTTTAAGCTACATAAGAATGCAGTCAAATGGAATTGAGAGGTCTCAGGAGAATAATCTCCTGAGACTTTTTTATTGCAGCCATGCTCCCTCTTATTCGACAATTATAACTTCATCTGTTTCTATTGCCGTTCTGAAAAGCTCGTCAATTTTTTCATCGAGATTATGCTCATGCTTTCTTATTATACCTGTATTGGGCTTGGTTACGGGGTGTTTTGCGACAAAAATTGTGCAGCAATCCTCAAATGGCTGTATGGAGGTCTCATATGTCCCTATCCTCTCCGCAGCCTCAACAATCTCCTGTTTGTCAAAACCAATAAGCGGGCGATACACCGGCAGCTCACACACCTCATTTGTAGCGATAAGCGAGTTCATGGTCTGGGAAGCGACCTGGCCTATGCTCTCTCCGGTTATTAATCCCAGACATTCCGTTTTCTTCGCAATATACTCAGCAATGCGCATCATATATCTCCGCATTATTATTGTCAGCTCATCATGGGGACATTTATCATAAATGTAAAGCTGAATATCCGTAAAGTTAATTACATGCAGATATATGGGACCGGTATATTTTGATACCTGCCTCGCGAGCTCTATAACCTTCTGTTTTGCACGTTCACTTGTGTATGGCGGTGCATGAAAATAAACCGCATCTATTTTTACGCCGCGCTTGGCTATCATGTAACCGGCAACCGGTGAGTCTATGCCGCCGGACAAAAGCAGCATAGCCTTGCCGCCGGTGCCCACCGGCATTCCGCCCGGTCCCGGAATAATTTCCGAATAAATATAAATCTTCTCCCTGATTTCTATGGTAAGCAAAATCTCAGGATTGTGAACATCCACCTTCATCTCAGGATATGCATTGAGTATTATCTCACCCATATCGCGGTTAATTTCCTGAGAATCCTTAGGATAACTCTTGCGGCTGCGTCTGGCATATACCTTAAAGGTCTTATTTTTGTCGGGATAAACCCTGGAAATATAATCAACGACTGTATTACCCAGATTCTCAAAGCCCTCGTCCTCAACATAAATCATCGGACAAATTCCAACTATACCGAAAACATGCTGCAAAGCTTCTACCGTCTCATCAAAATCAAATACAGTCTGCGCCTCAACAAAAATACGTCCCTGGGTTTTATGCGCAATAAATTCTCCACTGCACTTTTTCAGCGCATGCCGGATTTGCCGCACCAGCGCATCCTCAAACAAATATCTGTTTTTTCCTTTTATGCCTATTTCAGCATATTTAATCAAAAAAGCCGTAAACATATTCTTCTTCCATTCTGCCGTCCAAGCGGCTCTGTTTATCCTATTTCCGAGTATATCTTCTCAATATATGAAGCTTTTCATGCAGTGCAGCCAGAGTGTAATCAATCTCCTCCCCGGTGGTAAACACTGACAGGCTGAAGCGTATTGTTGATTCAAGCAGAGATTTTTCCACACCTATCGCCTTTAACGTGGCTGAGGGCTGAGGCTTGCGGGCGGAGCATGCGCTTCCCGCCGATACATATATACCGTCATCCTCAAGGGCATGCAGCAGCACCTCGCTTCGCACCCCCGCAAAGGATACGCTTATAACATGCGGCGCCGTATTAAAGCCATAAGGGTCGCCCGGTACCAGACCGTTGAGCTTTGTTCCCTCAAGCTTTTCTATGCCCTCAATAAAGCTTCGCTTTAAGCCGTGCAGACGTACTTCATCCTCGTCAAAATGCTGATACAAAAGCTCTGCCGCTCTCGCAATACCGACAATGCCCGGTACATTCTCCGTTCCCGAGCGGATATTCTTCTGCTGTCCTCCGCCATATATTATTGGCTGCAGCTTGACCTTTTCACTGATATATAAAACACCAACCCCTTTAGGTCCATGAATCTTATGGCCGCTTATCGATAAAAGGTCAATATTCATTTTGCGCGGATATATCCTTGCTTTTCCAAAGCCCTGTACCGCATCCACATGAAAAAGCACAGCGGGGTTGGTCTTCTTTATAAGCTCGCCGGCCTCCTCAATAGGCTGTAGAGAGCCAATCTCATTATTGGTGTGCATGACAGACACAAGTATAGTAGAGGGTCTTAGTGCCTCCCTTAAGTCCTCAAGGTGTATCCTTCCACTCCCATCCACCGGAAGATACGTCACTTCAAAGCCCATACCCTCCAGATAATGCATAGTCTGTAAAACTGCGGGGTGCTCTATCTGCGTTGTAATCAGATGATTCCCCCTTCTTCGGTTTGCCATAGCGCATCCCACCAGCGCCATATTATCTGATTCCGTCCCCCCGGAGGTAAAAAAGATTTCCTTCTCGCTGCACTTCAATAGCTTCGCAAATGTTTCTTTGGCATATCTGACGTGCTGCTCGGCCTGTACTCCCTTCATATGGAGGCTGGACGGGTTGCCGTAATCTTCACACATTATTTTTATCATCAATTCTGCCACCTCGGGAAAAACCTTTGTGGTAGCGGAATTGTCCAAATACACTTCCATAGCTGTTCTCCTAATCAATAATTTACAAAAAGCTACGCTTTTATATAAATAACATATGCCGTAAAAGCATGTTCGGTTATCCCTCAAGCTGATACATAATCCATGAAAGCACGGTAAATCCGGCAGTCTCTGTACGCAGTATTCTTTTTCCCAGAGTGACAGGCACTATGCCCGCCGCCACAGCCTGAGCCGCCTCCTTCTCATCAAAGCCGCCCTCCGGCCCTATGAAAACGGCTATGCTCTGCCCCGGCTTAAGGCCGCCTATAATTTCCTTAGTTTTGTCCATGTCATCGGCCAGCTCATAGGGTATCAGCCTTATATCAATAAGCGCGGCATATTCCAATGCCTGTGTAAAGGCCATAACCTCATTTACTCTGGGAATAATGCCTCTTCTGCTCTGCTTCGCAGCTGCCTCCGCTATCTGCTGCCACCGTGTCGTCTTATTTTTTCGCCCTTTTATCATCAAGTCTTACTACACATCTTTTTGAAGCCACGGGAATTATCTCATAAACGCCAAGCTCTACAGCCTTCTGAATAATAAGCTCCATCTTATCCGCCTTAGGCAGCGCCTGAAAAAGATATACCCTTGAAGGCAGTTCAACGCCCTCCTCCCTGACAAAACGAAGCTCGCAGGTAACCATTTCCTCCTCTATATTAAGAATCCCACATCTGTATTCCCTTGCGTCCTCACCGCTTTTTATCGAAATTTCATCTCCGGGCTTCATTCGCAGAACATTTTTAATATGCTTTACATCCTGACCTGTTATAAATACGCGGTGTGTCTCCGTATTTATTTTATCGGAATCAACAAAAAACTGATACATGCCTTACCTCATTATATAGCCTTCTGCGCAGTTATGCTAACCCATTCACCCTGATAATTGGTCTCAAGTATTTTAAGACCCGCTGCACTCACCGCATCGGCCACCATTTTCTCCTTGTCGTTAATAATTCCTGAGGTTATATAAATTCCGCCAGGCGTCAACTGATTTACAATTACCGGTGTAAGCGGTACCAGCACATCTGCAAGAATATTGGCGACAACTATATCATAGCAGTCATAGCCTACTTTGTCCTGCAGCTCTCTGTCATTTATGATATTGCCTATATAAAGCTCAAAATCAACGGGATTAATTCCATTGTCGGAGCAGTTTGCCGAAACAGCATCAACGGCGCAGGAATCAAGGTCTGTACCTACTGCATGCTTAGCGCCGAACATCAGCGCCATAATGGACAATATTCCGCTTCCCGTTCCCACATCAAGAAGTCTGGTATCCTGCGTCACATACTTTCTCAGCTGCCTTATACATAGCTGCGTAGTCTCATGCATACCCGTGCCAAAAGCAGTTCCCGGGTCTATATGAAGCACCTGTCTTCCTTTATCCTCGGGCTTTATCTCCTCCCATGAGGGTATTACCAATATATCATCTATATAAAACTGATGAAAAAACTGTTTCCAATTATTAATCCAGTCTATATCCTCCGTCTCGTCAACAGTAACCGTGCCGTCCCCAATGTCCATAAACTGCCTTAAATCCTCAAGCTGCTCATTAATTCTGCACAATATTTCATCCGCCGTTACACTCTCGTCCCGCAGCACGAGGCCTCCGTCATCCTTCTTTTCAGCAAAGAAATTCAGATATGCTATGCCGTCATCCTCCGGGCCCTGCGGCATAATGTCGACAAACATCTTCTCCTTTTCCAATGCTGTAAGAGGAAGCTTGTCCTCTATCTGCGCACCCTCAAGTCCGATATCATATAGAGTGCTTATTATAATATCCTCCGCAGCCGTTATAGTCTTTAATCTAAACTTTACCCACTTCATAACCGGTCTCCATTCCGTCATTTCCTCAATCAATTTTAAACCCCAGAGGCATGCCTTAAATATCTATATAATAGTAATCCATTATAAACCCGCTGTCAAATCCGTATTAATCTCTGCCGCGCAGCTATTCCGCACGTGACCTCACCCTGCTCTCGCAGATTCCCAGAAGCATAAAAAACATCGGCGCATTCATAACCTGCTGAAAACTCACTGTTGAATTTATAAAATACAGTATAATTACAAGCAGACCGGCAAATATTCCCTTATACCTTACGGCGGCGCTTATAAATATACCTGCATATGCCGCAGTCCCTGCAATTCCTGTGTTTATAAGCTGTGTAAGCCATTCGTTATGAGCATTGGCAAATATTGCTCCCTCCCAATAGCCCTCCGTAACCTCAGGCAAAGCTATATCCGTAAGGCTGTATATGTACTCTGCAAAGCAGTCCGCTCCGGCACCTGTTATCTTCTGCCATATGGGAGCTCTTGCAAAGCCCTCAAGCGCTGCCAGCCAAATATCAGCCCTGCCTGAGGAATAGGCATATATATCTGATTTAAAAAGCCTAACTATGTACCAATATATAACCAGCAGGCCTGTCGCCGCTGCAATTATTAAAAGAAGCGCCCTGATTATATGTTTCCCCTTTTCATTTCCGCAGCAATATGCAAAATATGCGGCAAAAAAGAAAGCTGAAACAGCCCACCATACCGGTTCTCCCAAAAGTCCCTGAATAATGCTGTCATTAGGTGTAGCCTTTACATCTCCTCTCAATACAATAACCGTTCCTATGACAGCCACTGTAAACATTGCAGCACCGGCAAGCAGAAGTCCCTGTTTAAAAAATATGTTAAAGTGCCTTTTATACTCCTTTAGTCTTCCCGACAGCAGACAAAGGCCTATACATGCCGCCGCAAGAAACATGCCCGCATCACTTCCGTGCATAAATAAAAAGGCAATGGCCAATGCATTTATTGCAAACAAAATCCGCCTCTTAACAGCTCTGCCGCTGTTTTTTGAAGCACAACAGCAATACAGGTATCCCGCTATACATATCGGTACGGCATCCGCAATATAACTGCACAGCCAGTTTATATTGCCAACAGTTGACAGCATATGACTGTATTCCCAATCATTTACCGAATACCCTGTATACATGCTCAGAGGGTCCATTCCGAGCCTGTTTGCGAATCCGATAATAATTACTATAAACAGTGCCGCCTCCGCTGAATATATTGGATACGCCTTTCCATCATATCTCCTTGATACAAAAAAGTATATTCCGACAAAAATAAGCTGCGACATTGCGCCCATATACCAATCCCTGTAACCAAAAAATGCCGTATTCCTGTATTTGCTTAAACACAGGGACAACAGATTGAACACGCTGTATGCAAGCATGAGGTAATCCACCGCGGACAGGGAAATATGCCCCTTTATCCTCATTTTCCCCATGCTTCTCCACATCCTTTGCTCGATAAAATAATAAATGGCAAAAAATATCTCCGCCGCAAGCCATACCCCCAGACAAAACAGGGAGACATTCCGGAACATATAATATTTATTGTCACCTATCATATAATAGCCTCCGCCCGTATATAGCGGCAATACCGCCATAACAAAAATCATATATATTCCGCATAGCAGGCCGAGAAATTCTTTTTTATTATCCTTCATGCTTTCTCCATGTACAGACCACGACAATATATGCATACAAATAACTGTGAAACACTTTACTGTTTCACAGTTACATTATATTTATTCAGACAATTTAAAACCTTTATTTCCAAAACTTCTTTTTCCTGTCCTTAGTCTCCTTATCCCTGCCGTCAGGATTTTCTCCGGCACTATCCGACGCAGCAGTATTGTGTACGGCATTGAGACTGTCTCCCGCCAATGCGTCAAACTGCCTGAGCAATTCCTTAGCCTCCGGCTTAAGTCTGTCAGGCACCTGAACAACCAATGTCACATAGTGATCCCCGCGGATATCACGGTTTCTCAGTGAAGGAACACCCTTGCCCTTCAAGCGCACCTTTGTATCCGTCTGCGTTCCGGCTTTTACATCATAAATAACCTTACCGTCAACAGTATCAATAAGGATTTCTCCGCCAAGTGCGGCAACTGCAAAGGATACCGGCACCGTTGAGTAAATATTCATATCCTGCCTCTGGAAAATAGGATGTCTGCCTACTACCGCCTCGACTCTTACATCTCCTCTCGGACCGCCGTTTGCGCCTGGCTCTCCAAGTCCGGGAAGATTTACCGCCTGGCCGTTATCAATTCCTGCAGGTATATCAACAGAATATTTCTTTCTCATGGGAACATAGCCTGTTCCACGGCAGTCGATACATTTTTCCTTTATAACCTTGCCCGTTCCCTGACAATCGGGACATGTCTGCACATTGCGGACTGTGCCAAAGAATGATTGTGAAACCGATACTACCTGACCCTTACCTCCACATCTGGTACAGGTTTCGGGAGTTGTGCCGGGTTTAGCACCGGTGCCATTACACTTCTTACAGCTTTCCTTTACGTTAAGCTCTATTTCCTTCTTGCAGCCAAATACTGCTTCTTCAAAGGTAAGTCTTACGCTGGTATGAAGATTTGCGCCTCTCGTAGGGGTATTTCCCCTGCTCCTGCTTCTTCCTCCTCCAAAGAAATCCCCGAAAATATCGCCGAAAATATCACTGAAATCCGCGCCGCTGAAATCAAAGCCTCCGGCTCCGCCCGCACCTTCAAAGGCAGCATGACCAAATTGGTCATACTGACGCTTCTTTTCAGGGTCACTTAAAACAGCATAAGCCTCTGATGCTTCCTTAAATTTTTTCTCAGCCTCAGCATCACCCGGATTCATATCCGGG
>JAJQGF010000179.1 GCA_021200695.1 Lachnospiraceae bacterium | reverse complement strand
CTCCTGTATACTCCCCTCGTCTCCTTCAAAGATACCCGGAGAGGTAAAGCTTACAGAGACAGAAAGCTTGCGGTTCCACATTTTTTTATAGATTTTCTGTTCGAGTACAAATAACAGAAAAGCCAATATACCTATTCCGATAAGCTTTATCATGCATTAAAATCCTCTGTAGGGACAACTGTTTTACCAAGAATATCATTAACAAGCTTTTCATTTGCGCCACTCCTGCCAAAGCCTCCCGTAACAATTCTATGGGCAAGCACAGGAACTGCAACAGCCTTGACATCATCAGGCGTGACAAAGGCTCTTCCCAGAAGGCAGGCATATGCCTTTACACATTTTATAAGCGCAAGTGTACCTCTTGGGCTTACACCCATTGTTACACCCTCTGCAGCTCTTGTCGCTCTTACAATGTCAACTATATATTCTCTCACACTATCATGTACAAATATTTTATTTGCCTCCGCTCTCACCGATAATATATCCTCTCTTGTAAGTACGGCGGAAAGCTCGTCTAATGGCTCATTCTCAATATATCTCTCAATAATGTCAAGCTCTTCGTTTTTATCAGGGAGACCCATCGAAAGCTGCATCATAAATCTGTCAAGCTGTGCCTCGGGAAGGGGAAAGGTTCCCGCATTTTCTACGGGATTCTGAGTTGCTATTACAAGATAAGGTTCATCAAGCCTAAGCGTTTCACCGTCTATTGTAACCTGGCGCTCCTCCATACACTCCAGCAGTCCGGCCTGTGTTCTCGGAGTTGCGCGGTTTATCTCGTCAGCCAACAGAATATTGGTAAATACAGGCCCCTTTTTAAGTACAAATTCGTTTTTTTGTCTGTCAAAAACATTGATGCCTGTTATATCGCTTGGAAGAAGATCCGGTGTAAACTGAATTCTGGCAAAGTCCGCGTCAAGAGATTTGGCAAGGGATTTGGCAAGCTTTGTCTTTCCTGTTCCGGGGACATCCTCAAGCAGAACATGCCCATCGGCCACAAGAGCAGTTAAGAGCAGCCTTATCTTATCCTCCTTGCCTATAATTACCCTCGAAATATTATCAATTACTCTGTCGGCGGCTTCTTTTCCACTAATTGTCATATGCTTTCTCCTGATTTTATTATATGGGCTTTCCATTTAAAGGACCGGACGGTATTTTTAACACTTCCGCATGGTTTATGCCTTCTCGGACATTATAACACATATTCCGTCGTTCAACCACAATGAATTAAGCCCTATGATACAAAATCTTTGTTCTAAATCCTGTTATGCAGAATATTTTGTATTAGAAGCTAATTAATTAGATTTTTAAATACAGCAGAATGAGGTGAAAAATATGAGTGAAATTACTACAGCCGGAAGACTGGAGCTTGTCAGGCAGCTCAGAGAAAGCTATAACCATAATATGTATGATATGTCAACCAGAGAAAAAATACTTTATGGCCGTACTACAAGGCATGGCTACGACGATATTTTGTCCGAAATGAATGAAATTAATGCCGTGGATACAGATACAGCCCCGGTCTCCCGTGGGCTGTTCAGAATACGTTTTCTTGCGGCGGCATTTCTCTTTCTGCTTGTTTTCACGATGAACAGCAGGGGGCTGAAAATTGCCGGCTATGGTTATGAGGACATATATAATGCAATATCCTGTGACTACATAGAATCTGTTGAGGTATGGATTAACGGTTTGCAAGCTCAGTAGTTATATCCTCCCATGAGACATCCTTTTCCACCATAAGCACCATCATGTGATACAGGAAATCACTTATCTCATACTTAACCTCGTTTGCATTAGGATTCTTTGCAGCAATCACAATCTCCGTTGCTTCCTCGCCGAGCTTTTTGAGTATTTTGTCTATTCCCTTGTCAAAGAGATAATTTGTATATGAGCCTTCCTTTGGATGAAGTCTTCTGTCCTTTATTACATTGAGAACCTCCTCAAATACCTGAAGAGGATTCGCGCACTCATCATATTCCTTCCGGGTTATTTCGTTAAAGAAACAACTCCTTGCACCAGTGTGACATGCCACGCCTACCTGTGAAACCCTTGCAAGTATGGTGTCCATATCGCAGTCGGCTGTAAGGCTCTTAACATACTGAAAATGTCCGCTGGTTTCGCCCTTAAGCCACAGGCTCTGTCTGCTTCTGCTGTAATACGTCATCTTTCCGGTTCTTAAGGTGCTTTCATATGATTCCTTATTCATATATGCAAGCATAAGCACCTCGAGAGTCCGATAATCCTGAACAACCACAGGCACCATTCCGTCGCTGTTTGTCTTAAAATCAGACCATTTAAAGGCTGCTTCAAAGCTTTCGACGGGAATACCATTTTGCCTGCACAAATCCTTAAGCGCAAGTATTTCATGCATATTATCATTTATAGTGTTTCCGGTCAGTCCGCAAACATTTTCATACGACAGTATTTCAAGCAGCTTATTGAGAGCAAGCTGATTAATCTGCACAAAAAACGGCAGTCCGACAGCCTTCATGGTTTCGCGTATGTTGTGTGGATTCATCAATATCATGGCGGAAATATACTTTTCTATAAGCTCTTTATTTTTCGAAAGCACCTCGGGGTCATTGTATGATATAAGCAGCTTTTCCTTTCCGAACTTTAATGAAACCTCCTCGGTAATATCTATATTCTCCTGCCTGCTGTAATCAAGGACAGCCCTCCTGCAGCCTGTATATAAAATTTTCTTGATATCCTCCATTCGCCTTACATTTCCGGCGCCGATGACATCAGCCTCGCTGACAGAGACAATCTCCTTGATTATATCAAGGGCAGTCTCATGCTCTTCATCTCCCTCTGACATATCGAATACTATCATTTCATCCGCATTATTTTCACTGTAGTATTTTGCCAGACGGACAGGGTCAGTGTCTACAATAGTGGTATCATTAAGTCCTCTTACAGCATGCTCATGCCATAGATATATGCAGGGAACAAACTTTTTAACTATCATTTTTCCTCTCATTCCAAAGTGTATAATCGGGCCGCAGCCTTCACTTTACTTTTGCATAGAAATGTTATAAATACTCTTAAAGGCTGCCCTTTGTGCTCAGGACATCGGTTACTCTTTCGTCATATTTTACGGCCATGTCAAGAGCTTTTGCAAATGACTTAAATATTGCCTCTATCATATGATGGGCATTCGTACCGGCAAGAAGCTTAATATGAAGATTCATTGCCGCACTGTAGGAAACCGCATAGAAAAATTCCCTTACAAGCTCAGTGTCCAAATCTCCAACCCTGTTAGTGTTAAACTCGCATTCAAAGCTTAAATAAGGCCTGCCGCACAAATCTACAGCACAGAGAGCAAGCGCGTCATCCATTGGAAGTATAAAATATCCGTATCTGGCAATGCCCTTTTTATCACCAACAGCCTCTTTTATTGCGCTTCCGAGTACAATTCCCGAATCCTCGACAGTGTGATGCCCGTCTACAATTAAATCGCCCTCCGCTATAAAATCCAAGTCAAAAAAGCCATGCTTTGAAAAGCCCTCAAGCATATGGTCAAAAAAGCCTATTCCGGTGGAAATATTGCTTTTTCCGGCGCCGTCAATGTTTAGCGCTGCACTGATAGCCGTTTCTTTTGTAGTGCGTCTGATTTCTGCCCTGCGTTCCATTCAAACTCTCCTGTTTATTTATATATTAATTATTCGGCATTTTCAAAGCGCGTTCTGATGCTGTTCGCATGCGCTGTAAGCCCCTCACTCTCGGCAAATAGCTCAATCTGTTTATGTACCTTTGAAAGTGCCTCCCTAGAGTAAGATATAATACTTGTTTTTTTGATAAAATCGTCCACATTCAGAGGCGAGAAAAACCTTGCCGTTCCATTTGTCGGCAGAATATGATTAGGCCCAGCAAAATAATCTCCCAATGGCTCTGAAGCATACTCTCCCAGAAAAATTGCACCTGCATTTTTAATGCGCGTCATGGTATCAAAGGGATTCGCTGTGAGAATTTCCAAATGTTCTGAGGCAACCGCATTTACAGTATCAATTGCATCCTGCATGCTGTCCGCAAGCAGAATATAACCATAATTATCCAGAGACCTCTTTATTATTTCGGAACGTCCAAGCGTCTTTATAAAGCCGTCCACCTCCTCTGAGACCTTATCTGCAAGCTCCCCTGAGGTTGTAACAAGAATCGCGCTTGCCAGCTCGTCATGCTCTGCCTGGGACAGGAGGTCTGCGGCTATATAGCGGGGATTAGCAGTCTCGTCCGCAAGCACCATTATCTCGCTCGGACCGGCTATGGAGTCAATTCCCACATATCCGTAAACAGCTTTTTTTGCCAAAGCCACAAAAATGTTGCCCGGACCTGTAATCTTGTCAACCTTTGGTATGGACTCGGTTCCAAAGGCTAACGCCGCTATTGCCTGCGCGCCGCCCACCCTGTATATGGTATCAACACCGGCAATATCAGCAGCCACAAGAGTTCCTGCATTTATACCTCCGTCAGTTCCCGGAGGGGTAGTCAGAATTATTTTCTTCACACCCGCAACCTTTGCAGGAATGACATTCATCAGAAGGCTTGAGGGATATGCGGCTTTTCCGCCCGGGACATATACACCTGCCTTCTCAATGGGTGTAAGCTTCATGCCGAGTATAGTGCCGTCCTCTTTTGCATCAAACCAACTGTTTCTCAGCTGCTTTAAGTGAAAGCTGCGTATATTTTCCGCAGACTGCTTAATTACATCTATAAGCCCGCTGTCAAGCTTTTCATATGCCTCGTCAAGCTCTGCCCTTGAAACCTTAATATTATCCGCGTTTAATTCAAACCTGTCAAATTTGAGGGTATAATCAAAGACTGCGCCGTCGCGTCGTGAGCGGACGCCCTCTATTATCTCATTTACCGCGTTTTCATATTGTGTATAATTATTAGGGCTTCTCTTTAACAGATTGTTTAAAATGCTGTTCTTTGTATCGTTTGTTAGCCTGACAATCCTCATTCCCTTATCCTCCTGTTATTTCAGTATGGTTATTATAGCATAATATCTATAATATTTCCTTAAGCTCATTTACAAGCCGCTTAATCCGTGCAGTCTCCATCTGCATACTCACGGGATTTACTATCATTCTCGCAGACAGAGGGCACACCTCCTCAAGCACCTCCAGACCGTTCTCCTTAAGTGTAGAACCAGTCTCAACAATATCTACAATTACATCTGACAGCTCTACAAGCGGCCCAAGCTCTACAGAGCCGTTTAATTTTATTATATCAACCGTCTGATGCTTTTTGTTATAAAAATAATCCTTTGCAATGCATGGATATTTGCTTGCAACGCGTATACGCTCATGGTGCAGAAGAAGCTCTCCCGCTGAGGCGGGTCCGCAGACGCACATGCGGCATTTGCCGTATCCAAGGTCCAGCACTTCATATACATTCCTGTTCTCCTCCAAAATGGTATCCTTTCCGACAATGCCGATATCAGCAGCGCCGTATTCCACATATGTAGGAACATCGGGAGATTTTGCAAGGAAAAATCTCAGTTTAAGGTCTTCATTGACAAAAATAAGCTTCCTTGAGCTTTTATCCCTCATCTCCTCACAGGTAATTCCAATTTTTTCAAAAAGCTCCATTGTTTTGTTTGCAAGCCTTCCCTTTCCCAAAGCGAAGGTTAAATATCTGTCGTCACTCATGCGTTAACCTCCCCAGGGGTAAGGATTACGGGTCTGCCTGAGCTTCTAAGCTCTGAAGCAGCCTTTAATTTATCAGCATAATCTGCGCTGTTGTCCGGTTCATAAAAGATTATTTCAGGTGAGGCGGGTATTTCCATCTCAACCCTCTGCCTTGCGAGTGCCTCCAGAATATCATCTATGACAATGACAAAGCCTATGGCAGGTGCCTCCTTGCCGAACCGGTGGAGCAGATTGTCATATCTTCCGCCCTTTACAACCGCATTGCCCACACCGTAGGTATATGCCTTAAATATAACGCCTGTATAGTAATTGTATTTGCTGAGCATCCCCAAATCAAAGGCGGCATACTCAGCGGTATTATACAGTTTAAGAACCTCAAGCAGCTTCTCAAGTCTCTCCACCGCCCTTAATGAACGCTCATTATGTACAAGCTTTTTTGCCTCAGAAAGCGAACACATGCTGCCGAACATGTCAGCGACCTTAAGCAGTGTGCTTTTATACGGCTCCTTTACATTTCTTACAGTCAGAAGCTCCTGTGCGGCAAAATAATTTTTGCCTGATATAAATTCCCGCAAATCAAGCTCCGTTTCCTCATCAAGTCCGGCCTCCTCGCAGAGACCCTTAAAATATTCCATCTCTCCGATGCTTATCTGGAACTGCCTGAGCCCCGCGCTTTTAAGCGCCTCAGCAACAAGGCTGATAAGCTCTGCGTCTGCCTCTACGGAGGCATCACCGATAAGCTCTGCGCCCATCTGGGTGACCTCATTGAGCTTGCCCTGAAGGCTTGAGGTATTGGTAAAGGTATTGCCCATATAGCTGAACCTTATCGGCACCTTTTCCTCCATGAAATACTTTGCCGCGCAGCGTGCAATTGAGGGGGTAAAATCGGGTCTGAGCACAAGAGTATTGTTGTCTCTGTCAAAAAACTTATAAAGCTCTTTGCTGGGTGTCGTGCCTGTCTCCTTCGAAAATACGTCAAAAAATTCAAAGGTCGGAGTCTGAATATCCTCATATCCGAATAAGGCAAGCTTATCATGCAGCTTCTTTTCAACCCTGAGCTTTCTGGCATATTCCTTTCCGTATATATCTCTTACCCCTTCAGGGGTATGCAGTAATTTCTTGTCCATATTTTAATCCAATCACTTTTCATTTTTTACTGTTATATTATAAACTCTCCGAGACACTCTTGCAACAATTCTTTGCTTCAGATATCTTCTCTGTCATACAAATCCTTATTTAATGTCTCAAGATACGGCACAAGAATACCATGCTTTTTAGGAATTATATACTCAGGATTAAGCTCTTCATACCGAAAGCTTTTCCTGCCGCCCGCCTGTGCCCTGTCCCAGAAAAATTTGAGCATTTCAAAGGGCAGATAATAAAACACATCCCTGTGGGTGTAGTATATCAGGAAGAAAGCAATACCTCCCTGCTTCTCAAAGCACTCCATGAAATCCACCTGATGCGCGTGAATATTCTGTAATGAAAAGGTGTCAACAGCGCATTCCTTTGCATCAAAGCATACAGGAAAGCCTTGAACAGCGCCTATATAGTCAACTGTGCTTTTCTGTTCAAAATATGCAAGCGTTATATGTCTGGTCTCCTTATCAATATTGATTGGAGTTATGGGAGTCGGAATCTTCTGTATAAGAGCCAGTCCGCTTTCTTTATATTTTGCATTTGTTCTGTTTATCATGTCCTCAAGTGTCGAGCCTCGAAGACCTCTTGTTTTCCATGCGGTCATTTTTTATTTACCATCAGTCTGTCTGATTTTATTTGTAAGTCCCTTATAACAATTTATATAGCGTCAAGTATTTTTTCAAACTGTAATGGAATCGGTGCGGTTATTTTCATACCTGACATATGGGAGAAGGTATCAGCATATTTATCCGGCATATTCAGAGGAAATTCAACTCTGCATGCATGAAGCAGCTGTGCTTTAAGGGCAAAAGCCGTCCGCATGGAATTATTTATTTTAAAAGCACCATACTTGAAATCACCTATTACGGGATGTCCGATACCTGCAAGCTGCGCCCTTATCTGATGAGTCCTGCCGGTAAAAAGCTCCGCCTCAAGATAAGTGTAGCCGTCAAATACCTTAATTGGACGGAAAGCTGTTTTTATATAGCTGTAATTGTTATTCCCAGACGCCGCATATTCAGTGCTCTGCATTATAAAAACCTTATTGCTTTCTGAGGCTTTGGTAAGATAACCCTCAAGCACTATATCTTCCCTTATCTCTCCGACACATATCGTGCGGTAAAATTTACGCAATGCATGTTCTTTTATCAGATTGGAAAGAAGCTGCGAGCCCTTCAGGCTCTTTCCACACAGAACTATTCCGCTGGTGTTACGGTCAAGCCGGTTGCAGACGGAGGGATGAAATGTCATTAATTCACGCTCCGTAACAGCGCCTTTATTTAGCAAATACCCGAGCAGCCACTCATTCAGCGACAAATCGCTCTCCGATGCCTTCTGTGTCAATATTCCGGCAGGCTTATTCAAGGCAATAATAAATTCATCCTCATAAAGCACTTCAATATCCTTAAGACTTGAAAACGCTTTTTGACTTGCATGGTCAATTTTGCTGCAGCTGCCTGAAAACCTTTTAAAGGTCTCTTCCGAAAAAAAGCTTTCCACAGTATCTCCCGGAGATAGAAGCTCTCCGCCCAAAGCCTTTTTGCCGTTTAAGGTTATATTTTTCTTTCTGAGCATTTTATATATAAAACCGTCACCGGCATTAGGCAGATATTTATGCAGAAACTTATCAAGCCTCTGACCTGCCTGATTTGAACCAATAGTTACAGACTGCATACCCCTTCCTCCGTATATTGCTCTATGATTATTATCTTATAACGCCACACTCTTCAGAGTGTTTATTATACCCTTGGTATTTGCATCGTCTGCATCAAGCTCATTCATCTGTTTAAGACGCTCCTCATATTTCTTAATATCTTTATAAATTTTAATTGAAGCGTCCCGGAAGCCGTCAGTTTTAAGTATGGCATCAATATGCCTATAAAATGCCTGTTCGTCCAGCTTCACATCCTCTGTAAAGCCGCATATGGTGTTCCCCTTTACAGCCAGATGTGCAATAACATAATTTCTGTCATATGAGGTGAATACCATATCATACAGTTCATCAAGCTCACCGCGGGATTTACATATAGCTCCGGCATTTTCAACGCTGCAGCCTCTGCATCTCATAAACATTATCATGCTGACGGCACTCCTGCATGCTGGCAGACAGCCCAAAACGGCTACTATGGTAAGAAGATTGAGTCTGGTACCGGTGGTAAAGTAGCCGGCAATAAACAGGGCAAATGATATTGCAAAATAAATAAATGTTCTTGCCGCCTCATAAAATTTCTGGCTTTTCAGGTAATTATAGCTGCCCTTACAGGCATCTGTTGAAAACATTCTTTTGAAATTCACCTTTTATCTGAAGTCCTTTCATATATATTGTTCAGTCTTTTCATGGCAGACATGAGTTTTAATATCAGGGCATGTGGAATCAGCTTTGCAAATACATGGAATGCCTTTATAGGCATACTGTACACAGAGACGGCCCTTCTGTGACAGGAATCACGCAGGGCAAGCCTGACTACCTCCTCAGCCGAAACCATTGTATATTTTTTTATTGAGAGTGTTATTCCGCTCCTTTCCGCAATGTCAAAGAAGGGGGTGTCAACCGGACCGGGGCATACACTTGTAACATATATTCCCAAATCCTTAAGCTCCTCCCCTATGGCTCTTGAAAAGCTGAGTACATAAGCCTTTGTAGCCGCATATACCGCAAAATCCGGCTGCGGCAGAAATGCCGCGCTTGAAGCCATCTGAATAATACGGCTTCCCCTCCTCATATATGGGATAAGTCTATGCGTTACTCCGGTCAAAGCCTCACAGTTAAGTCTAATCATACCTGTCTCAGATTCTGTCGGCTGACCTGCAAAATTCCCCATGATACCATAGCCTGCACAGTTTACAAGAATACGTACAACTGCTTTCCTGTCCTGAACTGTATCCACAAGCCTGTCAAGCTGTGCTTCATTCGTGATATCCATAGCAAGTATTCTGACCTTATGCCGCAGCTGTCCTGAAAGCTTTTCAAGTCTGTCGCGCCGCCTTGCAACCAGCCAGAATTCATCAATGCTGTCAAAGTATTCATCCATCTGAATGGCAAATTCCATTCCAATACCTGACGAAGCGCCTGTTATAACCGCAATATTCATACCTGCCTCATTTCTGCGTGTTACGCATTAATTTTATGCTTTAAAGGTAAGCCTCATGATTTGTTAAGCAGCTCCAC
>JAJQGF010000171.1 GCA_021200695.1 Lachnospiraceae bacterium | reverse complement strand
CAGCAAGCATTATTACAACAGGATTATTTGAATTTCCGAATAAATTAAAAATCATATTTCTCCACCTTGTATACTAAATTCCAATTTGTATCTCTCATAGAATACCACATTTCCACTCACATTTCTACCAAATTCCCATTAAATTTCTTCCTCCCTCCGTTTAATCTTACCTTGTTGCCTGTTATGTTGTCGGATCGGCATCCTTAAAGTTCTCAAGGCTTTCCTTGAGCTCCTTTATTGTATTCTCCTGCGTGGATGTCTTTCCCTTCTCGGAAGTTAAATCCGCTTTTGCAGCCTCCAGCTCTTTGCTTATTGGGTCATACTCTTTGTGATGCATGTCCAATACATTGTCAATCTGTTCCTTTGACAGTCCTAGCTTTTCAAGCTCTTTTCTTTCCATTCTTTATCTCCTTTAACGATGATTTATTTTACGTGGGGGAATCGCCCACAGAAATGAATGCGCCATTAAAAAAAGCGCCCGCATCAATCCATTTCAGGATTTAATGCTCGGCGCTTAGGCTCTATTGTTACAATTGATTCAGTTTTGCATTTTTTACAGTACCCCGGAAAATTGACAAGTCTGGTATCATCCCTGTACCTGAACATTTTGGTATTCCCACATCGGGGGCACTGATACCAATAATATCCCTTTGGCAGCATATTCTTTACCCCTCTATACAACGATTATAGACATATAAAATTACAAAGTCAAAAACAAATTTTGATAAATTATGGGTGATTTTTATGCCTTGACAAATCCGGCAATTAAAAAAGCACCCTTGCTGATGCTTATTTTACACTTTCATTCCCCTTTATACCCCTTTCTGACCTCGTATAAGGCTCATATAAGCGTTATTTTGGGTTATGTGATAAAACTTGTTAAGGTAAAGAAAAACACCGTCTAAATGGCGGTGTTATCACTATTGACGGTAGAAAGTTCCATACTTTTTATCATACTTTTCTTTCATTTCCTGACGTTTCTTTTCTGCATCAGTAAATTCTTCTTTGACAAAATCACCCATTGTAACAATACCTTCAATAGTTCCATCCTTATTTCGTTTAATTTCCATATATCGACCCACCTTTACAGAAGATAACTTTTGTTCTGTTCAGAATTACTGTATATGAACCACTTTCACCATGACCTGTTGCCTTAATCGCATCATATCCCAGCGCGTTCATCGCCTTGCCAACCTCACCAAGTTCTTTCGTTATTTTTTAAATATCAGTTAAGCCGAGTTTCTCCATGAGATTATCCCAATACTCGTAATTTGAGATATCATCGAATTTTCGGTGCATTTCTATATGTGTTTTTGCCGCCTTTTTAGCACTCATCGGAGTGCCTTCAACCCATCCGATAACCTGTTCATCATCGTCCACAATAGCATATGGCATATATTGTTCTACAAGTACTAAATCAGGACTAATCATAAGACAACCTCCAATATTAAATATCTCTCTGTTTCTTCTTTATCCACCATTTTGTGAAGTTTGGAGTCATACTTTCCAACCGTTATTTTTCTCTCCCCGCCGTCAAGTATTTTGAAATGTGTTCCTCGGTTAAGTAAAAATTCAAATTCCAAGCCTTTTTTCTCGCTGTACCTGTCAATGTATGCACCACTAGCAGATTTTGGTATCAATGTTTCAATATGGATAGGATTTTTTCCTCCCATATGTCTTGTCTGTCCTTCAAAAAGACAGGTACTGAAAAAACCTTTATCGGTGTATCCCCTACCTATTGACTTTATTATGTCATCCGCAGATGATGTCGCACCGGTTATATAATCAACATTAGGTACATATCTATGCGTGATGACATCTTCACTCAAATCAAATTTATCAATAGCTTTCGCAATATTATTCACATCTTTTTCATAATCATCAAGTGATAAAATACCATATTGCCTACAGATTTTATTATATTGATCTGAACCTTTTTCGTAGCGAAGCACGCCATTAATCGCATCGTAACTGCCATCTGAATACACACCCAATGCCTTTTTGTCTGTGTCGGTGAGCTTTGGTTCGTTGACGGAATAATAAGCCTCCATCCATTTGTCATACCCGTTTTGATTGCCCATATCAAACGATTTATAGGCATTCATTTTTTCTTCCAATGATATTGTATCACCAGAAACGATTTCTTTCAATCCTGACTTGTCACCATCAGCAAAGGCTTTTCCCCATGCCTTTGTTTTCTTCAGGTCAGATGTTCCGCACTCATATCTTAGACGCTCTGATTTCTCCTTTATGCCGCATTTTTTACAGAATTCCTCATATTCAGACGTCCTGCGCTTGATTCTGGCATCTATTTCTTTTGTGTCCTTTTTCATTGCCTTAAGCGCTTCCCGCTCCCTTTTTAAGGCTCTCACTCCACGCTCCATTGAGCGCATTTTCTGTGTTGCCGCATAATAATCATATTTTTTCCCGTTAATTATAACCGGCTCCGGTTCAGGCTCTTCCGGTGGGAACTCTGAAATGCCTTCAAACCATACATAATGCTTATGCCGGCAGTTATAACCGTTAAGCCCCAGCGGGTCATTTTGATGTGCCCCGTCCGCACTGTAGCCTATAGCAAGCCATAGAGAGGTAATACCGTTCTGTCCTATTCGTTCTGCCTCTTTACTGTAATCCGTCCCCTCCCTGATAAAATAAACCTTGCCCTGCCATTGTTCATGGTTCGCGTGCCCTGTACCGGTATTACGCGCCCCCCAATGTTTTGATACAAATATAAGATTTTCTCCGGTACTTGCTACGTTGTTATCCATTATTCTGGCTGCTATCTGGCTGCTTCCTGTACGCACTGCCAGCCTCACCGCCGTGTCAAGCTGCATGGAATAACCCGATTTAAAGTCTATGCTGCGCAGACCGCTCTCTGCAAGGCTGTGTACTGTCTCACTCAATACCTTTTCCTTGCTGAATGTCCCTGAACACAACTTTATCATGGCCTTGTCAAGCTCTCTCTGATACAGGTCTTCCGCTGCCTCATACCCGCTCATTGTCTTAAACCCCATAGTCCCGGTCAGATTCTTTAATGCTGCTGCCGTCTGCCTGCTAAATGCATCCACCAGCTGGGGAAGAAATGAATTATCGGTTATTTTTTTGCCTGCCTGCTTCCATGTGCTTAAATCATCCGACCATGACATGTCTGCCGCCTTATTTATAAGTGAAATCCCCTACAGGTCATGTCTTTTTCAAATCCCTTATACGCTTCCATATCTTTTCTCCTTTTGTCATTTTTCCTATACACCAGACAGATTACTGCACTCCCCCGTCAATGCCCGCTGTTTCTCCGATGCCTCAGGAAGTCCCTCAAACCTCTTCATGGCCACTCTTACACATGCTTCTGTAAACCTCTCCCTGAATCCCTCTGTGAATTTTACTTCTACCTTGATATCTTTCTTCATACCGTTAACCTCTCCTTCTATACTTCCCATCTCGTGCCGTCTGATAGAATGTGTTTTACCATCGGGGCCTTTTTACTGTTATACGGTCGTAACCGCAGGTTCTTTTTTTTCCCGCTGCATCCTCCTCTGCTCGTGCCATATATCCGGCAATGAAGGATTTCTCGTTGTCCTGCAATGATGCAAATTTCTCTGCGATTCGCTCAACGGTTTCTTTTCTTTCTTCTTTGCTCATTTTCCTGTTCTCTCCTTTCCTCTGATTCGCTCAAGCTCCTGCCCGATGTCTTTTCCTGTGTAATCGTGCAGGAGCTTCTCTGATATGTGATAAGTCCAGATTGAAGACATCTTGATTGCTGTTCCGATTGGAAGTTTTCCCTGCTGCATCGCTATTCTCACGAATTGAGGTGAGACAATCAGAATCACCGCAGCCTCGGTCGGCAATATTCGTCCGACTTCCATTGTTACCGCCTCCTTTGCTTGTTCTTCTGCCTCCTCAATCCAATTTTTCCTCCTTTTTCCTTTTTTGAATTATTTCATCCTCGATTTTTGCCTCAACCGCAATCAGTTTCTCATATGCCTGCTGTAAATTACTTATAGCCGGTGGCATTGTTACAAGAATTGTCTCCGTTGCTAACTTTGCAATTTCCTTAACTTCCTTTTTTCTCTTCTGTACCTCTGCTTCTGCTTCCATTCTTTCCGCATTTTGCATGAATTGAATGTACTCGGGCAATTCAAAAAGTTCTTTATTATTCATCTTTTCTGCTTCCTTTTATAAATGTTCTATCACTTTAAGTGGATTGGATTGGTAAAAAAATATTATCCATCGGAATGTTATATAATGCAGAAATTGCTTGAATATCTGCAAATGAGGGACTCACCTTACCCTTTTCCCAATTTACTACCGTTGTTTTTGAAATATGCAATTTTTGGGCAACATCACTTTGCGTCATTCCTGCATTGACCCGCGCTGCTGCAAGTGTAATTTGTAAAGTACTCACAACAATATTCCTCCTTTTCTTTTTATTTGTTAATTAGCATATCATCACTTAAAGTGTGTATCAATACTTAAAGTGAAATTTTTTCATTTTATGGTTGTATATTTATTACTTATAGTGTATTATATATTTAAATTATAAGGAGAGAAATATTAAATGTCAGAAAAAGATTTTAATGAAATATTTTCAAATAGGCTTAGATTTTATTTAAGTAAAAACAATATGACACAATTAGAATTAGCCAAAAAGTTGCAGGTAGGAACAACGTCTGTATATAATTGGTGTAACGGAATCAAAACACCGCGTATGGATAAGGTTGATGCTATGTGTAATTTATTTGGAATTATGCGCCGAGATTTAATGGAAGAAAATAATTCCCAAGGTGTCAAAATTAATGTCCTTGGGCGCGTTGCCGCTGGTATTCCAATAGAGGCCGTCGAAGACATAATCGATACAGAAGAAATTCCGGAAGCTTTAGCACGAACAGGTGATTTTTTCGCTCTACAAATACATGGTGACAGTATGGAACCCCGTATGTATGAAGGTGATGTGGTAATTGTACGCAAGCAAAATGATGCTGAGAGTGGTGATATTGTAATTGCTATGATTAATGGTGATGACGCAACTTGTAAACGATTAGTCAAATATGCAAGCGGCATTAGCTTGATTTCATTAAATTCAAAATATTCACCAATGATGTTTTCTAACGAAGAAATTATAAATAAACCTGTTCGCATTTTAGGTAAAGTTATTGAATTACGCGGAAAGTTTTAAATACATAGACAGGTCAGTTATTTGACCTCAAGTGCAATCGTTATCATTTTCATTCTGCTCACCTTCTTTCACGGAGGATTTCGCAGTAATGAAATTAAAAGGACGACCCGTGCTGTAACACGAATCGCCTTTGTTTGAACACTTATCTCACACTTTGCAAAAAGCGTTTTGATAGATATCCCCAACACCATTCTATCATAAAACCGCGCTTTTTGCACTAGTTTTATTTTTATACTCATTTTTACGGAGGTGATAGAATGAAACTGCCAAACGGGTTCGGGTCTGTCTATAAATTATCCGGAAAGCGACGCAATCCCTATGTTGCCAAAAAGACAAAGGGATGGGAAATCAATCCGGAGACAGGCAAATCGAAACAACTATATGTCACTATTGGATATTACCCAACACGCAAGGATGCTCTGAATGCTCTTGCGGAATATAACAACGACCCATATGACCTGCACCCTGCGACCATTACTTTCAAGGAGGTATATGAACGATGGTCGGAGATTCACTTTGAGAAAATCAAGGACACAAACGGGTACAAGGCAGCCTTTAACACATCGAGAGACCTGTGGAACATGAAATTTGGCGAAATCAAACTCGACCACTTGCAACGGGTCGTTGATGAATCCGGCAAGAATACCCCTACACTGAAAACCCTCAAGATTCTGTGGGGGCTCATGTATGACTATGCTGTAATACGTGAAATTGTCTCGCAGAATAAAAGAGACATGGTCAGATATGTGGACATAAGCAAAGCAGGAAACCCAAACTCTTACGACCGCAAGCCATTCTCAAAGAAAGAGATTGCAACCTTGTGGAAAAGCAAGGATTCAAATGTCTATGTAACTGTCATCCTTATCCTGATTTATTCCGGTGTCAGAATCGGAGAACTGCTCGACCTAGAAAAGACCGACATTCATCTTGATGAACGATGGTTCTATGTCAGGGAATCCAAAACAGAGTCCGGAATCAGAGAAGTTCCCATTGCAGAGAAAATCGTTCCGTTTTTCGAGTATTGGTTGAGCAGAAACTGCGAACATTTCATCTGCACACCGGATGACGAGCCCTTCACATACCGGAATTATTATGATTCGTATTGGATTCCGCTCATGCTTGAATTGGGGTTGGGAAAATATATCGATGATGAGACGAAAAAAGAACCTGTTTATGACGGACACCGCCCGCATGACACACGTCACACCTGCATCTCTTTACTAACAGAGAAAAAGGTTGATGATAGATTCATCAAGAAAATTGTCGGACATAAAGGACAGGGTGTGACCGAAACGGTGTACACACACATTGAACTCCTGACAAAACTTGAAGCTATCAATTTGATTTGACGGAGGTGTGCTGATGGATAGAAAAGAATATAAACAGGCATTTGACAGGGAACGATATGAACGAATAGAGTTGAAAGTTCCTAGAGGAATGAAACACATTATCAAATCACTCGCAGATGACAAGGGAATATCAGTCAATGCTTACATTCAAGACCTTGTCAGAAAAGACCAGTGTGGAATGTTTGACACGATGCAGATTGCAGAAAAGAACAGAGAAATGATTTCCGGCATCACCGGAAACATGCACGACGGATATGACGTCATATTCAAAGACGGCTACTGCTGCCATTGTCGCACGAAAAAGGATGTCCGCTCCTGCATCATAGACTATTGCAATGAAAAAGGCGGTTGATACCGTCTTTTTTGCTGTCCTACGGATGACACAAAAAGTCCTACGTAGGACACCGATTTTCTTGTCAGTTACCTGTTAGTTACTTGTTAGTTACCGCAATAATTTTATGCGTTTTTGGACTGATTCAGAAAACCTCAGGATATAAGAAAAACCCCGAAAACACTGTGTTTTTCGGGGTTAGTTGCTCTTTTCGATATTCTCTTGAACTATCTCTTCGAGAACTGCGGTGCACGACGTGCTGCCTTTAAGCCGTACTTCTTTCTTTCCTTCATACGAGGGTCTCTGGTGAGAAATCCTTCCTTTTTAAGTACAGGTCTGTAATCTGCGTCTACCTGAAGCAGAGCTCTAGCAATACCATGTCTTATAGCACCTGCCTGACCGGTATAACCGCCTCCCTTAACATTTACAAGTACATCAAACTTGTCTGAATTTTCGGTAGCAACAAGAGGCTGACGAACAATAACCTTAAGGGTTTCAAGTCCGAAATACTCGTCCATGTTCTTCTTGTTTATGGTAACATTGCCATTGCCAGGCATTAAATATACTCTTGCAATTGCTTTCTTTCTTCTTCCGGTTCCATAATATCTTTCATTTTTTGCCATGATTTATTATCCTCCTTCCGAGCCTTTAGAATGTAAGCACTTCAGGCTTCTGAGCCTCATGCTTGTGGTTAGGTCCAGCATAAACATGCAGTTTTGTAAACATCTGTCTTCCTAAAGGTCCCTTAGGGAGCATCCCCTTAACAGCGAGTTCAATAACCTCTTCAGGCTTCTTATTCAGCTTCTCCCTTAAGGTAGTCTCCTTCATGCCGCCTACATAGTCAGAATGATGATAATATACCTTCTGGTCAAGCTTCTTTCCAGTAACCTTAATCTTCTCAGCATTGACAACAATAACATAATCTCCGGTATCCATGTGAGGAGTAAAAATAGCCTTATTTTTTCCCCTTAAAATCTTAGCTACTTCAGATGCAAGACGTCCTAAAGTCATGCCTGTAGCGTCTACTACATACCATTTTCTATCGATTGTAGCCGGACTAGCCATAAATGTCTTCATGATATTTCCTCCATAATTACTTGTCTGTACCGTTTTGTTTGATTTCCAAGCTGCAGATGTCCGGGCTGCACTTCGATATCTTACAAAACCACTTGAATATTTATCTCAATGCTTCGTCGGGGCTTTGACTAGGCATTTTGAATCTCGTCACAGTGATATATTTTACTATAATCAGCCATTTGTGTCAACACTTAAAATAAAGAATTCAGCAAGAAATTTGTCACCTTTAATACCATTCATACTTTATAAGAGTAAGTCCGCATGCCGGTGCCGTTGGTCCTGCTGCTTCACGGCTACAGGCCTCAAGAATATTCTTCATTTCCGCAGGCTCAAGTCTGCCCTGACCTATCTCTATAAGAGTCCCCGCTATAATTCTTACCATATTATATAAAAAGCCGTTGCCGCATATCCTTATTACAACCTCTGCTTCCTGTCTCTCAACCTCAGCGGAATATATTGTGCGCACTGTGCTCTGAGTCTGCGCGCCACTCCTACAGAAGCTCTTAAAATCATGCTCACCGACAAGATATGCTGCCGCCTCGCGCATCAGTTCCGTATCCATCTCCCTATAAGTGAAATGCGAATAAAGGCGCTTTACAGGCATTGGAAATTTAGCGTAATATATCCGGTATTCATAGGTCTTTCTGCTGTCGCATTTCCTCGGATGCCAATCCAGAGGCACCTCTCCCGAATTCTGAATCCTTATATCCTCAGGCAGACGCTGGTTTAGTGCATAAGATATCTTGTCCGCCGGAAGCGTGCTCTCCGTATCAAATACCGCTATATTGCCAAGAGCATGAACCCCCGCATCGGTGCGGCTTGCACCAATAACCTCAATATGCTCATTCAGCAGCTCTGAGAGCGCATTATTCAACTGTTTTTCGATTGTATCGCCATTATTCTGTGACTGCCAGCCATGATAATTAGTGCCGTCATATGCGACCACCATGCGTACCCTTTTCTTACCCATGTATTCCTCTCATTTCTCCGTTCAAACATCCGCTATACTTTAAGCTGCGGGTATAATATTAAATACCTCCAGCCTTCCAAGTGTAATGCTGACTACCATATATATAAGAAGAAACAAATATGCGTAATAATCCTTCTTTTTATAAATAAGCGGCTTCATCTTTGTCCTACCGTCTCCACCTCTGTAGCAGCGAGCTTCCATAGCCATCGCCAGGTCATTGGCACGTCTGAATGCCGAGATAAAAAGCGGCACAAGAAGAGGTACCATAGCCTTTGCCCTCTTAATAAGATTACCGCTTTCAAAATCAGCTCCTCGCGCAAGCTGTGCCTTCATTATTTTATCCGTCTCCTCAAGCAGAATAGGGATAAATCTCAGAGCAATCGACATCATCATGGCCACCTCATGCACAGGCACTTTAAAAATTTTAAGTGGACGAAGCCCCTTTTCCATACCATCGGTAAGATTGTTAGGCGTTGTCGTGAGCGTCATTATAGATGAACCTATTATAAGCATTGTAAGACGGACAGCCATTGTAATGGCAAGTGAAAGCCCCTCCCATGTAACCGTTATTTTCCATATTTTAAAAATAGGGCTTCCCTGCGTAAGAAACAGGTTAAAAAATACAGTCATGAGCAGCAATATAAGAATGCTCTTCATTCCCCTTACCATATATTTAAAGGGAACTTTTGAGAGTCTTATTACCACACAAAGAAAGAGAGCAGCAATGACGTATCCAACAGGATTTTTGAAAAAAAACAGTGAAAAAATAAATAAAAGTGTTCCGCTCAGCTTAACCCTTGAATCCAGCTCATGTATAATTGATTCAGTTTGATAATATTGTCCCAAAGTAATATCTCTAAGCATTTTTCCATTTCTTCCTGCACCTATGAAAGTGCTTTAGTTATCTCCTCCGCTGCCTCCGATACGGTTATGGCATCAGGATTTACGTTAAGCCCCTTTTTCTTAAGAGCATGCATTATATAAGTAATCTGGGGCGCCGCAAGACCTACCTCCTCCAGCTCTCTGTAATGTCTGAATACCTTTACGGGCTCATCGTCATAC
>JAJQGF010000310.1 GCA_021200695.1 Lachnospiraceae bacterium | reverse complement strand
TAGTGGGACTTGAACCCACACGCCGTAAAGCACAAGAACCTAAATCTTGCATGTCTGCCAATTCCATCATATCCGCATAATCCGACTCACGAGTCTGATTATAATATAGCTTATCAAAAATTGCAACTGTTACCGCCGATATTCACTATAACCTTTTTATAAATACTTATCAGGAAAAGGACACTCAGAGCCGTGCCGACAATTTCCGCAATGGGAAACGCACACCATATAAGCTTTACATTACCGCTGAGCGACAGAAGCTTCGCCGCCGGCAGCAGCACACACAGCTGCCTTGCAACAGACACAAGCATACTGTATACGCCATTTCCAAGTGCCTGAAATGAGCTTCCTGCCACAATACTGAAGCCTGCAAAGCAAAAGCACAGACTGATAATGCGCAGCGCCGGAACACCTATTTCAAGGATTTCGCCTGTAGCGTTAAACATTGTGAGAAGCTGCTCAGGAAATAACTGCATAATTGCCAGACCAATAAGCATAATGCCAACACCGTATTTTACGCTGCTCTTTATCGTGTCTGTAACCCTCTGCCTGTTCCCTGCGCCGTAATTGTATGCCACTATCGGTACCATACCATTGTTAAGTCCGAATGCAGGCATAAACACGAAGCTTTGAAGTTTAAAATAAATCCCAAATACGGTCTGCGCTGCACCAAAAGCGGAAAGAATCAGATTCATGCCATATGTCATCACCGAGCCGATAGCCTGAACAACAATGGATGGCGCGCCAACCTTATATATCTGCAGTATCAGCCTTCCATTGGGCTTAAGCCCCTTAAATGAGAAATGGATTTCTCTGTTGAACCTGAGATTAAAAATTATTGCTATCAGCGCCGCAATTATCTGTCCCGTTACCGTTGCCGCAGCCGCACCTGCAACACCCATCTGCGGCATTCCGAAATATCCAAATATAAGTATCGGGTCCAATATCAGATTTATTATGGCTCCTATACCCTGAGTTATCATTGTAAGAAAGGTTTTGCCGGTAGCCTGAAGCAGTCTCTCCGCCGTTGTCTGTAAAAATATGCCTATTCCGGCACTGCAGCATATTGTAAGATATGTAACCCCATAATCCCTTACCTGTGCTATATCCGTCTGGGTTGCAAAAAAGGGACGGCTAACAAAAATTCCTATTAACAGAAACAGAAAATAACTCATTGCCGCAAGAAAAATGCCGTTTCCGGCAATAATTCCCGCCTTTTCATACTTGCCCTCCCCGAGGGTTCTGGACAAAAACGCATTAACTCCCACTGCAGTCCCGACTGCAACCGCAATCATAAGACTCTGAATGGGAAATGCAAGCGATACTGCACGCAACGCATACTCATTTATCTGCGATACAAATATGCTGTCCACAATATTATACAACGCCTGTACGAGCATGGATATCATCATCGGCAGCGACATATTTATAAGCAGCCTGTCAACAGGCATGACACCCATTTTATTCTCCTGTACCATCTGTTCACCATTTTGTGCCATATAATTCATTCCTCCTGCCTGCATAAAGCAGGCGTTATCCTTTGCAAAAACAGAAATAAAAAAACCCTATACACCATAGGGTTAATCCTTTAAAGCTAGTGAGACACGGGGGATTCGAACCCCCGACAACTTGATTAAAAGTCAAGTGCTCTACCAACTGAGCTAGTATCCCAAACACTAAAAAAGCAGGGCTAGCTGGATTCGAACCAGCGTATGCAGCAGTCAAAGTGCTGTGCCTTACCGCTTGGCGATAGCCCTATATATGACACCAAGCGTGTCATTAAGACACAAATAAAATAAATCAGGGTGGATAAAGGGATTCGAACCCTTGGCCTCCAGAGCCACAATCTGGCGCGCTAACCAACTGCGCTATACCCACCATAAATGTGCCCGAAGGGATTCGAACCCCCGACCCACGGCTTAGAAGGCCGTTGCTCTATCCAACTGAGCTACGGACACATTTTGATAAAATATTCTGTCGGACGGTATCTAACCAACATTTGAACCGACAAATGATATTTTAACTTATTAGCAGAATCTTGTCAACACCTGACATAGTTATTTTTTTGTTTTTTTATTTTTTAAGCCCTACAGCGTTCCATGACACCATCAAAGCTCCCGCAGGCAACACGCAAAGAAAAAAGACGGGCAGAAAGCGTTTGCTTCTCACCCGTCTTTATCTGCACCCTGATATCAGTGAACTATATCGTCACAGACAATATGTCTCGGCTGTCCCGTAATCATTATGGGAGTAAGCTCTGCCTGGATAAGAGGTCTGATATAGTTTACCAATTCCTCGCTTACGCCTGTTCCGCCTTCTGTAATCCACTCGAGCGGAACCTTCTTCTCAATGTTTGCAATCTTATGTACGTCAAATATATCCGTTGTGCATATGTAGGGGTCGTTTGACACTCTCTTGAGAATTACCATTTTGCCGGTCTCGCCTTCAAAAGCTGCCTTTACTGCCGAGCCTCCTACCTGATAAGCCTCTGTGATATCTACCCGGGAGGTAAGATGTCCCGCACATCTCTGCAGGGTTGAAAGCTCAACAGCTCTTGATTTACAGCCGTATTTTGCGCTTATGCTGTCTGCAAGAAATCTTGCCGTACCGCTTAACTGCTTGTGTCCAAATGAGTCAACATACTCTGTATGGTCGGTAAGCTCAAATACGTATTTGTCATCCTTAGTCTTAATTCCTTCAGATACCGCTATAACTACATTCTTCTTGGTTTCAAGGAGATGACCTACTCTTTCCATGAAATCATCAAAATCAAACGGAAGCTCAGGCAGATACAGTAAATCAACTCCCTCACAGTCCTCACAGGTAGCAAGCGCAGCAGCGCCCGTCAGCCAGCCTGCGTTACGTCCCATTATCTCTATCACCGTAACCTGCTGAATATCATATACAAGACCATCGCGGATAAGCTCCTTCGTTGCGGAGGCTATGTATTTTGCAGCACTTCCATATCCGGGAGTATGGTCTGTAACAGCCAAATCATTGTCTATTGTCTTGGGAACACCCATAAACCGTATAGGGCTGTTTATAAGCAGCGCATAGTCAGAAAGCTTCTTAATAGTGTCCATGGAATCGTTTCCGCCGATATAGAAGAATGCGGAAATGTCATATTCCTTAAGTATTTCAAAAATCTTATCATAGACCTCCTTGTCCTCGCTAATCTCAGGAAGCTTGTATCTGCAAGAACCCAGAAAAGCTGAAGGAGTTCTCTTTAAAAGCTCAAGGTCAAGATCCGAGCATATCTTTTCGCTCATGTCCACAATATTTCTCTCGAGGAATCCATGAATCCCGTGCCTCATTCCATATACCTTATCGGCTCCCAAATCCTTTGCTGTCTTAAATACCCCTGCAAGACTTGAATTGATTACGGCGGTAGGTCCGCCGGACTGTCCTACGATAACATTATTTGCCATATTTACCTCCCTAAAGATATTGTAGTTAAAACTGATTTTATAATACCATACATTGGCATTTTGCACAAGTTTTTATATTCAAGAATTATTTTAACTGTAAACATTTTCAGAATTATATAATATTCGCAAGCTTTTTCAGTGTATTATTCGTCCCCAGAAGCACAAACACATCACCCTTCACCGTTGCCGCGTCAGCAGACGGATTGAGCATGAGCTGTCCATTTCTCTTTATCCCTATGACATTTACCTTATATTTCTCCCTGAGCTTAAGCTCCCTCAGATTTCTGCCTATCCACTCCCTGAGCACCGGCACATCTATTATTGAATAATCGGTCGTAAGCTCAATTGCATCCACAAGATTATTAAATGCGAGATTATTTGCAAGATGTATGCCTATCTCTCTCTCCGGGTATACTATTTCATCGGCACCGACCTTTGACAGTATTTTCCCCTGCATTTCGTCATAGGCTTTGGCAATTACCTGCTTGACTCCCTGCTCCTTTGCCCATATGGTTGCCAGAACCGCAGCCTCCAGATTATGCCCTATGGAAATCACCGCGCTGTCAAAATTTCTCACCCCAAGCTCACTAATGGAATCTTCGTTTGTAATATCCATGCACATGGCAAGAGTGACATATTCCGCCACCTGCCTGACCTTCTTTTCATTGCTGTCCACAGCGAGCACCCTGCATCCGTTTGCCTCCAGCTGCTTCGCCACACTGCTTCCGAATCTTCCAAGTCCGATTACAATATATTCCTTATTTATAATCTTCTTTTTCATTTTACCTCTCATTTCCATGTCGCATCACCCAATGATAACCCTGCTGTCAGCATAAGAGACATCTGATGCCGACCTGCTGCTGTTAAATGCCAATGCCAAAGTAATAGGCCCGATTCTCCCCAGGTACATTGCGAGCGCAACAATCATCCTTCCTGCAAAATTAAGCTCTACCGTAATTCCCCTCGACAGCCCTACCGTCGCTATCGCTGAGGTCATTTCGTATAATATATCAAGGAAATCTCCGTCCTGTACAAACAAAAGCGCCGTCGTAAGCACCATAAGCGCTGAAAAGCTGAAAAAAACGATTGCAACACATCTTCTTATATACTCGTCAGCAATCCTTCTGTGCATTATAGTCACATCTTTTCTTCCTCTGATATTTGCCATAAGGGAAGCAGACAAAAGAGCCACCGTAACCGTTTTGACTCCGCCCGCCGTTCCTGCCGGCGAGCCTCCTATAAACATAATAATGATATATACAAGACATGACGCATTTCTGAAAAGGCTCTGATTAATCGTCGCAAATCCGGCAGTCCTCAGTGTCACCGACTGAAAAGCCGCCGCCAGCAGCTTATTGCCCCATGACATATTTCCAAGTGTATCGGGATTATCATATTCAAACACAAGCGTCAGCACAGTGCCCACAGTAATCAAAAGGACTGTCATCACAAGGACAATTCTGGCATGGATATTTAATTTCCTCACATATCCTCCCTCCGCCTTTGTCCTATGCCCTCCTGATGCCCTTATTATCTCCCAATATACCGGGAAGCCCAGCCCGCCCGCAATAATTAAGAGTATAGTGGTAATATTAATAATCACATTGTCCGCATATGCACAGAAGCTTTCTTTGCCAAGCAAATCAATACCCGCATTGCAAAAGGCTGATACAGCATGGAAAATTCCATACCAGATACCCCTGAGTCCGTATTCCGGCACGAATACAAGCGAGTATCCCACGGCGCCTATACCCTCAATAAGCAATGTCGCCTTAAAAATTTTCACGGTAAGGCGTACAAGCCCGGATAAGGTATCTAAATTATATGCATTTTGAAGCAGTATTCTCTCTGACAGGGTTATCCTTCTTCTCAGCACAAGCAGCAGAAGGGTCGTAAATGTGACTATTCCCAAACCGCCAAACTGTATCAGCAAAAGCAGAATAACCTGCCCAAATGCAGAAAAGGTCTGTCCTACGTTTACAGTGGACAGACCCGTTACGCATATTGCTGAAACCGATACAAATAAAGCGTCCGAAAAATCCAGACTGCTCCCTTCCCTGATGCTTATGGGAAGCATCAGACACACCGTACCAAGCATTGCTCCGATAAAAAAACCGAGCATTATTATACGTGTTGTGGTTAATGTACGTTTCTTAATTCTCATAATTTCCCCGGTCTTACATAATAAAAAAAATCGGGGTGACAGGATTCGAACCTGCGGCCTCCTGGTCCCAAACCAGGCGCTCTAGCCAAGCTGAGCCACACCCCGCTTTTGTTTCACAACAACTGATATTATATAATATTACCTTCTCATATGTCAAGCCCTACAGATAAGCTATCGTAAAATGCAGCTCACCATCCTTGTCCATTTCCATTATTATATAAGACGGCCTGTGCCCCTCCTGTCTGGGATAAGAAAGACTCCCCGGATTGATTGCCGTAACTTCGTCGCCGCGGTCTATCATAGGGCGGTGAGTGTGACCATATATAACTATATCCATACGCCTTGCCGCTGCTTCTCTCTTGATAAGCTCAGGTCCCATTGAGACATAATAATTATGCCCGTGCGTCAGCCATACATGATATTTTCCGATATTGAACTCCTGCTCCCTCGGAAGGTCCGAGAAAAAGTCATTATTGCCAAGCACTATTTTCATAGGGCACTGTGCGGCCTCCGTCAACTCCTTCTCATAGCCTTCAGCATCCCCGCAGTGTATGACCATATCGGGATGGTGGATTTTGACGACCTTATAAAAATTTTCATTTCTCTTATGAGTATCGCTAACAACCAGAATTTTCATGCCTTTTTAATTCCTCTTTCATAAGCTCAAGCGCTTTTCCCCTATGGCTCACCTGATTTTTCTCCTCCTCCGTAAGCTCGGCAGTGGTTCTCCCAAACATCGGCACATAAAATATCGGGTCAAAGCCAAAACCATTATCCCCCTTCTCTTCATAACCTATTCTTCCCTCTATCGCCGCCCTCACGGAAAGCTCGCTGCCATCCGGAAGTATCGCCGCTATAGCGCATACAAATCTCGCAGTTCTGTCCTCATCTGCCACTCCCTCAAGCCTCTTTATTATATCAGCATTCTTAATGCTGTAGGGTGTGTCCTCGCCAAGATATCTGGCCGAATAAATACCCGGCTCTCCTCCGAGCGCATCCACCTCAAGTCCGGAATCATCTGCCATAACAATATTCTCCGTACATGCGGCAACAGCCCTTGCCTTTATCATTGCATTCTCCTCATAGCTGCTTCCGTTTTCCTCGATTTCAACACTGATTCCGGCCTCCTTCATCGAAATTATCTCCATTCCCATGTCTGCCATTATCATGCGTATTTCCTTCATTTTTCCGGCATTTCCCGTTGCAAAAATTATTTTCCCGCTCACTGCATCTTTCCTCCTGCCTCTATGATTGCATCAGCTATGCCCTGTGCAAGCTTTTCCCTATAATCATCCCTTGACAGCAGAGCCGCTTCCCTTTCATTTGTAAAATATCCTACATTAATCTGTGCAGCCGGAATAGTCAGCATTGAAAGTATGCTGTCCTCATCTGACGGTACGAGGCCGACGGCACGGTTGCCTGCAGCAATCGTAACCCTCCTTGTAAGAGCATCAGCCAGCTCAACATTCCCGAACTCAGGAATAAAATATTCCTCATTATAAATTCCCATAATCCCGTATAAGCTCTCATCGCTGTCGCTGCTGACGCCTATTCTTATGTATAAATCAGCACCGCATTCATAAGCAAAGGCAAGCCTCTCCTCTGTACTCAGCAGGGTATCCTCCGTTCTTGTTAAAAATACGCAGATATCCCCATATGATGAAAGCATATCTGGAAGCTTTTCCGCAATCTGCAGCGCCAATGTTTTTTCAGCATATCCCCTCAGCACATTTCCGGTCTCAGTGCCTCCACCCATAGGGTCTATCACCACCACAAGCCCGTATACATCGGCAGGCCTTTCAAAGCTTACAGACATGGCATCATCGTTCATTGTGGTATGATATTCATATATTCCGTCCATTTCAAAGACAAGAATGACTCCGTCCTTTATAATCTCACAATGGCACTGAGCGACAGTTCCTATATCTCCGGAAACTGCCCTTTCCGCATAAAATCCTGCAGACGCACCCTCTATGTAAATGCGCAGCTCCCTTTTTATATAATTGTTCTCTGCCACGACATTCTCAGCCTTTATCCCTTTTTGGAGAGGTATTGTAAACTCTCCCGTTGCCTCCTCCGTGCCGTTCAGCACAATACTGCTCTCCGGATTGCCAGTCTCCGCTCCGTCAGCAGCCAGACCAATTGATTCACCCTTTGTATCAGCTATAACTATAGTCTTATTGGAGGCGACATAGTACATCAGGGACAGACATATAATGCTTAAAACCATCCAGAATACGGCGGTAAATATCATGTTAATCCTTTGCAGCTTATCTGACAAATCCTTTTCCATATACCTACTGCTTTCTGTCATACGATGCTCTTCTCTTTGGCGGCTTAGGACCCATGAACTGATAGAAATAGGTTTTCATCATGCCGTTATAAATTTTACGGTTTTTATCTGACTTAAGCCCTATATCCCTCTCAGCGTCCTCATATGCGGAAATAAGGTACATACTCCATGAATCCAGCGCCCTGTAGCTTTCCCCTATAGTCCTGTATAAAGCCGGCATATCCTTTTTTTCCTGAAGCCTCTCTCCGTATGGCGGATTGGTAATTATAAATCCGTATTTTTTATGATGCTTCAGCTGCTCTATTCCTCTTCTCTGAAAATGTATAAGCTTCTCCACACCCGCAAGCTTTGCGTTCTGTCTCGCTATACCCACCATGTCGTCATCAATATCGTAGCCCTGAATATCCACATCTATACTTGTGTCTACAAGCTCACGGGCCTCGTCCAGAGTGTCATACCATCTTCTTTTTTTCACCACCTGCTGCCAGCTCTCCGCGGTAAAGGCACGGTTCATGCCCGGCGCGATATTTGCAGCCATCATTGCAGCCTCAATCGGAATAGTGCCGCTTCCACAAAACGGGTCCACCAATATTCTTTCCCTGTTCCAGGGCGTAAGCATTATCAGCCCTGCCGCAAGATTTTCCGCAAGAGGTGCCTTTGCCGCAAGCTTCCTGTAGCCTCTCTTATGAAGAGATTCTCCTGTGCTGTCTAGACCCACTGTGACCTCGTCCTTAAGCAGAAACACTCTCACGGGAAAATCCGCGCCTGTCTCCTCAAACCAGCCTGTATTATATATACTCTTAAGCCTCTCGACCATAGCCTTTTTCATAACTGACTGAATATCAGAGGGACTGAACAGCTTAGATTTCACGCTGGCAGCCTTCGCAACCCAGAATCTGCCGTCAGCGGGTATGTATTCCTCCCATTGCAAATCCTTAGTCCCCTGAAAAAGCTCTTCAAAGGTCTCAGCATGAAAGCTTCCAACCTTTACAAGTATGCGCTCTGCCGTCCTCAAAAAAACATTTGCACGGCACAAGGCTTCATCGTCCCCCGCAAAGGTGACTCTGCCGTCCGTCACCTCAGTGACATCATATCCCAAATCAGTTATTTCCCTTTTCAGCACCGATTCCATTCCAAAATGGCACGGCGCTATCAGTTCAAATCTCCTCACTGCATACACCAATCCTTTTTATAATTGCTGAAAATGAATATACTTATAAATAGTATACAATTATTTGGGAGCCATGTAAATACGAAAAAAGGACACCGTCGGGTGTCCCTTTTTACTGTCACAGATTATTATCTGCAGTTCTGGCTGTCGTATTCATCACTGCTGTTCTGAGAATTCTGCTCATTGCTGGTTCTGTTTGTGCCGCTCTTATTTGAGCTGCTCTTGTTTGAGCTGTTCTGAGAATTGTTGGAAGCGTTGTTTCTGCAGTTCTGATTTTCAGAATTTGAGTACTTATTGTTCTCGTTGTTAGACATTTTAAAATCCTCCTGTTGTTTTAAGGTTACAGGAGTAGTATTTCTAATAAATTAAAAAATATTCATTTTAAATAAAATAAACCTGAAATCAGCCCAGCCAATCACGAAAAAGCTTTACCATCAAAAGCACCTTCCCGATTACCAGAATAAAAGGTGCGAGAAATGAAAGCACGGAAAATACTATATTAATCACTATAAATATGACTACAAGCATAAGAATTCCGACAAGCCATCTCGGAGCCCCCGAATTGTTCACTCCACTGTATCTGGCGCCGGAGTGCTACGAGTAAGCATTCCGTCCGTCTGCATCCTGATAAGTGCCGTCCTGATTATTTCCATCATATCCCGCGGTCTGTGCGGAGGTGTCCGAGTCAGGGGTGGTCTGAATAATGGTCTTTGCTATAAGTCTGGGCTCTCCGAGTGAAGCAAGCACCTCCTGCTCTGTCCTTCCCTTTCTTATCTCTGTATTAATATAATCCTCATAATAATTTACATTTTCAGTAACCTTAGCTGTAGGAATCCTGCCGTTAAGTGCAGCCCTAAGTTTGTCAATAAATTCCTTTTTCGTCATATTGAGCTCCATCCCAAAGTGCTGACGCCGTATTTAACCCAAATAAGAAATTAAAGAGGCATGCTGTCTTATACATTTTAGCATGCCTTATTTTACCCGTAAATAAAACTAACGGAAGTATTTTATAAACTTTTTATTAACTGACAATATGTA
>JAJQGF010000030.1 GCA_021200695.1 Lachnospiraceae bacterium | reverse complement strand
CTTTTTATACTGATTTATTATAGGCTTATTTTCTTCCTACAGTCAATTACAGATTTTCCTGAGCACGAAATGTCCCGGACTTATCTGCTGCGCTATGTCCATCAGCGTAAGCTGCATAAGTGCGGCGGAGACCTCCGCGACGGTTTTTTTATTTTTAAGTCTGCTGCATATTTCATCAGCATCCCTCGGAGTGAAATCAAGCTCGCCTGCCACCTCGGCAAGACCATTCTGCATCGTAAGCCCGGAGCTTTTTTCACTGCCGCAGCCGGCATCCGCAGCTTTTCTGTCAGCATTGCAGGCTTTCATATGATGTCTCTCAAGAATCTCATCAATAAACTTTTCCGGTGATATGAAGACCTCTGCGCCCTGTCTGATAAGACTGTTGCAGCCGTCGCTCAGTCTGTCCGTCACCCTTCCCGGAACAGCATATACATCCCGTCCCTGCTCAAGCGCCATATCGACGGTTATAAGAGTACCGCTCTTAATTCTGGCCTCTATCACCACTATAGCCTCCGAAAGTCCGCTGACTATGCGGTTCCTCGGAGGAAAATTTCCCGGCATTGCCGCCGTACCCGGCGGGTATGTGGATATTATTCCTCCGCCTTCCATTAATCTGTCATATATGTGTCTGTTCTGCGCAGGATAACATACATCCGCGCCGCTTCCCAATACTGCATATGAGCTGCCGCCCGCATTTAATGCCTCTATCTGACTTATGCCGTCAATTCCCCGCGCCATTCCGCTTATGACCTGTATACCTGCGCTGCCAAGCCTCCTTCCAAGCTCAGCGGCAACATACCTGCCGTACTCCGAGCAGTCCCTTGCCCCTATTACCGCCACGCTGAGCCTGTCCTCCTTCGGGAGTCTGCCAATGTAAAATACACCATATGGCGCATCTGCTATATTCCTAAGCCGTTCAGGGTAATTCTCCTCTTCAATGGTAACAAAATTAATACCCTTCCGTATAAGCTCATCATACTTTTCATCCGGCTTCCATACTCTTCTCGCTTCAAGAAGCTTTTTTAACCTTTCATCACTCAACACCCTTCCCAGCTCGTCTGCGCTTCCTTCGTAAATACCCTTTGCATCCCCAAAATGCTTAAGCAGCCTTTCCCTCGTCCTTACTCCTATGCCTGGTATACTGCATAAAAACAGCGCGTATTTTTTATTTTGTGTGATTTTATCCTTCATAACCGCTCTCCATTTCCGTGTCCGCCCTCTGTGTCACAATTCCCTGTACCAATAGTCCTGCGACGGTCTGAAGCAGGCAGCCTCAAGCAGATGTCCTGTCTCTATCTCATCGCAGTCCTCCAAATCCGCTATTGTCCTCGCAACCCTGAGAATTTTGTGATAGCTTCTGGTGCTAAGCTGCAGACTGTCACACAGCTTCTCCATACACCTGCTCTCCTCACTCCCAAGCCTGCAATATTTATCAATTTCCGCAGCACTTATGTCGGTATTAAAGCGGTAAGCTGTCCCGCGAAATCTCTCCTTCTGCCTGTTGTGCGCATTTATCACCTGTAAACGCATTCTGTGACTGCTCTCACTCCCTTTACCTTCCTGCATCCTGCCGGGTTCAACAGGCTTAAGCTCTACACACAAATCCATTCTGTCAAGTATTGGTCCTGATATTCTCCCCATATACCGTTTGATTTGAACCCCTGTACATCGGCATCTGTTTAAATCGGGATAATATCCGCAGGGGCAGGGATTCATCGCCGCCACCAGCATGCAGTCAGCGGGATAGGAAATATTTCCATATACCCTCGCTATATTTACCCGTCTGTCCTCCAGAGGCTGTCTCATACCGTCCAGCAGCCTCACTCCAAACTCGGGAAGCTCGTCCAGAAACAGAACTCCTCTGTGGGCAAGCGACATTGCCCCCGGTCTGGGTATCGTGCTTCCTCCTATAAGCGCAGGCAGCGAGATGGTATGATGCGGATTCACGAAGGGCCTTTCAGTCACAAGCGCCTCTCCCTCCTTCAAAAGGCCTGCCACGCTCATAATTGAGGTAATTTCAAGGCTTTCCGGCAAAGTAAGGGGCGGCAGTATACCCGTTATGCATTTTGCAATCATTGATTTCCCCACTCCCGGAGGCCCCGTCATCAGCAGATTATGGAAGCCTGCCGCAGCTATCTTTGCCGCCCTTTTTGCCATATTCTGTCCGATTATATGTGAGAAATCCCCGGCAGCAATATCCCTCTCCCTTTCAAATGTCAACTCGGCGTTTATATGCTCATGGGTAAGTATACTTTTGTCACCTTTATTCAGATAATCATATACCCGGGCAATATTGTCTGCGCCGTATACATTGATTTTGGGGACGACCGCTGCCTCCATCAGATTTGCCATCGGTACAATACAGTCCGCAATGCCCTGGCGCGCCGCCTCACATATTATTGGGAGCACTCCCCTGACCTTCTTAAGCTCACCGTTAAGACCCAGCTCGCCCAGAAAAAGAGTATTCTCTATAATTTCCGCGGAAAAAGGCTTTGACGAATGCAGTATCCCAACTGCAACAGGCAGGTCAAATGCCGTCCCGTCCTTCCTTCTGTCTGCAGGCGACAGGTTTACCGTGATTCTTGAAGCCGGAAGCCGAAAGCCCGTATTTCGCAGCGCAACACACACTCGCTCTTTTGACTCGCGCACCTCGCCTCCGATAGAGCCGACAATATTAAAGGACGGCAGTCCCGGCGAAATATCCACCTCCACTCCCACCATGTAAGCATCGACACCCACAGGAGTACCGGATAAAATTTTAGAATACATATGAATCCTCCTTATGAAGTTTTTTAGAGACTTTTGAAGTTTTTTGAAATTTATGAATAATTAAGATATAAAAGATACTTTGAATATTACATATTCCATTAGCAGACGCCTGCGTCAGCGTGTCTGTGCCGGAATATGTAATATACACAATAAGACAGATTTTAGAATTAAAAATTATCAGATTTTATTCTCCATACCGTCAGGGTCCTGCGCGAACTGAATTGCATTCTCCCTGTCTATCCTGCCCTCATAATAGAGCTGAATAATTGCATCATCCATAGTCATCATACCGCTTTTCCTGTTGGTCTGCATTACGGTGGCAAGCTGGTGGGATTTGCCCTCACGGATAAGATTTCTTACGGCATGATTTGCATGCATTACCTCAAACGCAGCCACACGCCCCTTGCCGTCCGATGTCGGTATGAGCTGCTGGGAGATGACCGCCTCAAGCACATTTGCAAGCTGAACTCGTATCTGCTGCTGCTGATGCGGCGGAAATACATCGATTACACGGTCGACGGTGCTTGCTGCGCCGATGGTATGCAGAGTGGACAGCACCAGATGCCCCGTCTCAGCCGCGGTAATAGCTACGCTGATGGTCTCAAAGTCACGCATCTCACCAACAAGAATAACATCGGGGTCCTCGCGGAGCGCTGCTCTCAGGGCATTTGCGTAGCTGCCCGAATCTATGCCAATCTCTCTCTGGTTTACCATAGAAAGCTTATGCTGATGTAAATACTCTATAGGGTCCTCCAGAGTTATAACATGGGCATCCCTGTTATTGTTAATCTTGTCAATTATTGCGGCAAGCGTTGTGGATTTACCGCTTCCGGTAGGCCCCGTCACGAGTATAAGTCCCCTCTTTCTCTGGTACAGCTCTACTACAGAAGCCGGCACTCCCAAAGCCTCCGGAGATGGAATCACCGTACCAACCAGACGAAATGCCATAGCGACAGAGCCTCTCTGCTTGTATGCATTTACACGATATCGCCCGCATGCGGGAATTGAAAAGGACATGTCATACTCGCCTCTCTCTTCAAATCTCTCACGCTGGTTCTCGGTCATTATCGATATGAGTACATCAAGGGTATCCGCCGGGAGCATTTTAGGATAATCCATTGTGATAAGGTTGCCGTTTACACGCATCTTCGGCGGTATTCCTACCGTAATATGCACATCGCTTGCGCCGGCATCCTTAGCGCTTCTCAAAATTTCTTCTATTGCAGGCATTATTTTTTACCTCCGCCTAATCCTAATTTGGAAAGTGTGTCGTTATCCATAATATAACGGTTGTCCATGGTTTTCATAATATCAACTATTTCTATACCCTTATTGGAGCGGTGTCCCAAATCCAGAATGGTATTGTCCCTGAAGCTCAGCACAGTCGGCTTAAGAATGTCCTTATCGTTTGTCTTAATTACAAGCGCCTTTTCACCCGTATTCAATTCAACACTCATACCCGGAAAAATAATATTTACGGAGTCTATAAGCGTCTGAACAATATTCCCGTCATATATTTCAGGATGCTCAAGAAGCTCCTTAATTGCCTTTATCTCGGACTCCGATTCACCGTTTAAGCTCATTGCAGTCAGCTCATCATAACGGTTTGCAACCAGCAGAATCTTTGCCCCTGTCTGCAGCTTTGGGTTTCCCGACTGAGCTCCCGCATAAAAATCCATCTGCGCCTTCAATGCCTGCATACATATACGCTTTACGGCCACGCCCGCAATACCCAGCGCATCCTCAATAAGCTCAAAGCCCTGCTGCTGTATCATCCAGAGCTGCTGCCGCTCTTCATCGGATATCCTGCTGTTATACATGGATTCCACCGGAGAGTTAAGCTTTCCTATATCATGCACAAGGGCAGCAAGTACAGTGTTCGTCCTCTCATCTATTTTAACATTAAGTCTCTGGGTTATAAGCACACACAGAACCGCCACATTAAGGGCATGCCTGCACACGAAATCGTCTCTGCTTCTAAGATTTTGATAGAAATTTATCCTTCCATTGATGTGACGGTACTGTCTGATAATAGCATCAGACACATTCTCAAGCCTTTTCTGCCTTCCGGTGGATAATATCTGATTTATCTCCTCCTGTATGGAGAATACTGTAACTGTCTGAAAACGCTCAAACTCAAGATCCTCCTCTGACATGGGGGGAAGCGGCTCGGCAGGCTCCAATATATATATTCCAAGCAGTCCGAAATTCTTCACACTGTCTATAGCCTGCGGCGTCAGCTGTGAATTCCTGTCAAAGAGCAAAACTCCCTTTTTGCTGTAAATCGGTCTTGCAAGGCGCATACCTATTTTCAATTCATCGGTTCTTATAAACTGCATGCCGGTCCCCTCAGCCAAATATATGGCCTAACATATTTATTTTATCAAAAGGCAATTTCCGCCTTTTATATCATTCATTATACTATTTATCCTCAAAAATAACAAGTTTTTTAATTTGTAAAGCCACTCCTAAGCTTCCCCAACGCCTTCTTCTCTATTCTTGACACGTAGCTTCTGGAAATTCCCAGCCTTTCCCCTATCTCGCTCTGTGTATATTCATCGCTTCCCATAAGCCCATATCTCATTGTCAATATCTGCCTTTCGCGCTCATCAAGCCTAAGCTTCATAAGCTCATACATTTTCCGCTTATTATTTTCAAGCTCAAGCCTATCTACTATATCCGGAGTTTTCTGCTCTATAACGTCCATCAGCTGGATTTCATTGCCCTCCTTATCCTGACCTATCGGCTCAAAGAGCGATACCTCCCTGGATGTCTTTTTCTTACTCCTTAACAGCATTAAAAGCTCATTATCTATACAACGACATGCATACGTTGCAAATCTTCCCTTATTTATATCAAAGGTGCGCACTGCCTTGATAAGTCCCAGGCTCCCCGTGGATATCAAATCCTCCATCTCCTCATCCACGTTTTGATATTTTTTTGCAATATGTGCAACAAGCCTCATATTGTGTTCAATAATAATCTCCTTCGCATTCTGTGCCTGCCCGGCATCCCCCTCAGAAAGCTGACGAAGATAAAAGGCCTCCTCCGCAGGGGTTAAGGGTTTTTGAAAAGGTTTCAAAAATTGCCTCTGTGGATTGCTTTCACAGATATTCTATGAAAAATCCACCCTCCGGGTGCATGTCACCCGCTCATTCAAACAAAAACTGCGCCAGCACATAATTGCTGACATCAATTCCCCTGTCCGTAAGAAAAATGCGGCGGCGCCCCATGCCCGTCTTTATATTTTCATTTTTCTCACAAAGCAGTCCGTCCGAAATATTCCTTCTGATTACCTCTCCGTATACCTCGTCCATATCTCTGCCAAATGTGTTTTTAAATTCATCATAAGCCACTCCGTCCGCCATGCGGAGTCCAAGAAACATAAATTCCTCCATGCAGTCCTCCACACTCAGCAGGATTTCCTCCTCCCTGCAGCCGCAGGGATTTTCTATATATCTGCCGATATCGCTACAGTTTTTAAATCTTTTATTTTTATGCAGTGACGCGGCGCCCGTTCCAAAGCCGATATAATCTCTCCTCTGCCAATATCCGCAGTTATGCCGGCATCTGAAGCCCTCCTTTGCATAATTGGATATTTCATATCTCTCATAGCCGGCTTCCCTCAAAAGCCTCACAGTCTCCTCATACATTTCCCTGTCGCAGTCCTCATCCGGAATATTAAGCTCTCCCCTTTTATACATGTCATAAAAGGGCGTACCCTCCTCAACAATCAGACTGTATGCCGATATATGCTTCGGCTCCGGCACAAGCCGTGTCACCCTGAACAGAGTATCTCTAAGACTGTCAATACTCTGTTCAGGAATACCGCTCATCAAATCCACATTTATATTTTCAAAGCCTGCCGATACGGCACTGTCATAGGTCTCCAGAAACTGCCCATAATCATGCATACGCCCGAGCGCCTTAAGCTCATCAGCATTCGCAGACTGAAGTCCTATGCTGATTCTGTTTATGCCCGACATGCGGTATTCATGCATGCTTAATTCATCAGCAGAAGCCGGATTTACCTCTATTGTAACCTCTGCGTCCTTTCTGAGAATAAATTTTTCATTTAACAGCTTCATCAGAAATACTATATACTCAGGCTTTACTGCGGAGGGTGTTCCTCCCCCTATAAAAACGGACGAGACCGGAAATTTCCGATACTCGTCCGCCCTGCTTTCAATCTCCTTAAAGAGAGCCCTCATATATAAATCCTTAATCTCATCTGTGGCAGGCGCTGAGAGAAAATCACAGTATAAGCACTTTCTGACACAGAATGGAATATGAATGTAAATTTCAAGCTCATTGTGTACATTATCTTTTATAGCCATTATCGCTGCCTCCATTAACCGGCGCATGCTTTTCCCATGTCAGCTCCTGTCGTCAAGCTTAAGCACACTCATAAAAGCCTTCTGCGGGATTTCCACGCTGCCTATCTGTCGCATACGCTTCTTTCCCTCCTTCTGCTTCTCGAGAAGCTTCTTCTTGCGGGTAATATCACCGCCATAGCATTTTGCAAGCACATCCTTGCGCATTGCCTTGACCGTTTCTCTCGCTATAACCTTGCCCCCGACTGCTGCCTGAATGGGGATTTCAAATAAATGCCTTGGAATCTCATCCTTAAGCTTTTCACACATTTTCCTTCCGCGCTCATAGGCTGAATCAGCATGTACAATAAACGACAATGCATCAACCTCCTCACGGTTTATAAGAATATCAAGCTTTACAAGCTTTGAACGCACATATCCCTTTATATCGTAATCAAAGGAGGCATATCCCCTCGAGCGTGATTTAAGCGCATCAAAAAAATCATATATTATCTCATTTAAAGGAAGCTCATATTTAAGCAGAGCCCTTGTCCCCTCAATATATTCCATTCCGAGATATTTCCCGCGTCTCTCCTGACACAGCTCCATGATAGAGCCTATAAATTCACTTGTGACCATGATTTCCGCGCTGACAACAGGCTCCTCCATATATTCTATTTCAGAGGCCTCAGGCATATTTGACGGATTTGTGAGCTCCATTACCTCACCGTTTGTTTTATGAATTTTATAGATTACACCCGGCGCCGTTGTCACAAGGTCAAGATTATACTCCCTCTCAAGACGCTCCTGGATTACCTCAAGATGAAGCAGTCCGAGAAAACCGCACCTGAAGCCGAAGCCAAGCGCAGCAGATGTCTCAGGCTCATAATTGAGAGAGGCGTCGTTAAGCTGCAGCTTTTCCAGAGCATCACGCAAATCAGGATATTTTGCGCCGTCTGCCGGATAGAGCCCACAGTACACCATTGACTGAACCTTTTTATATCCGGGAAGCGGCTTCTGACAGGGATTGGCATCGTCAGTCACCGTATCTCCCACTGAGGTCTCCCTGACATTTTTAATTGATGCCGTAATATATCCTACCATTCCCGCTGAGAGCTCATCGCACGGTATGAACTGTCCCGCGCCGAAATAGCCTACCTCTGCCACATCCTCCCTCGCGCCCGTAGCCATCAGGCGGATTTTTGTTCCCTTTCTTACTGTTCCCTCAACTATACGGCAAAATATTATTACACCCTTATATGAATCATAAAGCGAATCAAATATAAGCGCCTTAAGCGGCGCGTCGGGGTCGCCCTCCGGCGCAGGAAGCTTTGCAACAATCTGCTCAAGCACCTCGTCTATTCCGATACCGTTTTTAGCGGAGATAAGGGGAGCATCCTGAGCTTCAATTCCTATAACGTCCTCTATTTCCTCAATAACCCGCTGCGGCTGTGCGCTGGGAAGGTCTATCTTGTTTATTACAGGAATGACCTCAAGGTCGTGGTCAAGTGCAAGATAAACATTTGCAAGCGTCTGCGCCTCAATACCCTGAGCCGCATCCACCACAAGAACTGCGCCGTCGCATGCGGCAAGCGCCCTGCTCACCTCATAGTTAAAGTCGACATGTCCCGGGGTGTCAATGAGATTAAATATATATTCTTCCCCGTCGCGCGCCTTGTATATGGTACGCACCGTCTGCGCCTTGATTGTGATGCCCCTCTCTCTCTCAAGCTCCATATTGTCAAGCACCTGCTCCTGCATCTCACGGCTGGTCAGAAGGCCTGTCCGTTCGATTATTCTGTCCGCAAGCGTGGATTTACCGTGGTCTATATGTGCAACTATGCAGAAATTACGTATTTTACTCTGGTCTGTCGATGCCATGATATTTCCTCTTTAATACCTCACTTAATTTGTAATTACCTATAGATTCTAACAGAATTTACCGGCATTGTCCAGATATGTATCAGCCCACCTCACCTGACAGTACCAAATCAAGAAGCTGCGCAATAATGTCGCAGGCATTCATTGCCTCCTCCACAGTATTGTTCTGCGCGCCCAGCTCTATAAGCAATGTTTTTGGCATCAGATGCATATTATATCTGTAGCCCTTCAGATAAATTTTCCTCGCAAGTCCCGGGTAATAGGTTTCCGCAGCAAGCTGCATCTTAAAGGAAAATGCAAGATTGTCCTCCAGATTTTCATTGTACAGATATGAAATGCTGCCTGTCTTTTTAGTATAGCTGAGTCCGTTAAAAAACATAAATCTCGCTGTCGGTCTGCCGTCTATCTCCGACACAAGTCTTGTCTCCTCCGCCATCTCGTCCCTGTGAAGGTCTATTACCACCTCTATCGTTGGGTTATCCTCAAGTATCTGCTCTACTTCGGGCAATGCCCTGGAATAAGCCTCATCTCTGGTCTCAACATCATATTTGCCATTGTGGTGCATCACATTATACCCATACCTTTCCGTGAGTATAACAGCCAGCCTCTCTCCCACTCCCATAATAGTGGTGCTGTCGTCACCTGCGATTGAATCTGCAAAACCCTCCTGAGAATGGGTGTGATAAATAAGTATCTGCGGTCCGTCCGTATTCTGAGCTATTGTCATATCCCTGCCCAGGAACTCCTCTACATTAAGCAGACTGCTGCCAGCCGCCGTATTGCTGTCTATTGTATAAAAGCTTTGTACAAGCGTTTCATAATCGCTTAGGGCTGACAAATCTATCTCCTGCATTGCTTCATGCGGTACAAATCCCTGTCCTATATCTGATGCGGAGTTCTCATATGCCAGAAGCTCCTCTATACCTATGCCCTCTGACATATTTGCCTGCGTATTGTCATTTGCAATTTCCTCACCCGCATATTTACTCTCCAGCGAATCCTCATAAATGTATTCGTCTTTTCTTATTTCGTCCTCATTTTCAATAGTCACAAGCTTTCCGTATTCATATATTGGCATAAGATTTTCCACCTGCTCTTCCATTAAGCCCGCAAAAAATCCGTCCGTTTCACTGTCAAAGCCTGCAAGCGGCATAAA
>JAJQGF010000336.1 GCA_021200695.1 Lachnospiraceae bacterium | reverse complement strand
TGGAAACGATTGATGATTATCTGAAAATGACACGACGGGATATATTGACTACAAAGGGACGTGTTACCCATCAGCAGGCGCTCCAGAAAGCACATGAAGAGTATGCAAAATATCAGAAGAAGCAGGATGAACTGCTGTCCCCTGTCGAACAGCATTTTATAGAGAGTATAAAAGAATTGGAGGCGCTGGAATAATTGAAGAAACAGACAAAGTGCTATATTTATACGAGGGTATCCACTTCCATTCAGGTGGATGGGTACAGTCTGGACGCCCAGCGGGACAAGCTGCGGAAATACGCAGAATATGAGGATATGACGATTGCCGGGGAGTATTCTGATGAAGGTTTTTCGGGCAAGAATATTCAGGGAAGATTGGAATTCCAGAGGATGCTGAGCGACATCCAGGAAGGAAAAGACGGCGTCTCTTTTGTTCTGGTGTTTAAGCTGTCCCGTTTCGGACGAAATGCTGCCGATGTGCTGAACTCTTTACAGCTGATGCAGGATTTTGGCGTGAACCTGATCTGTGTGGAGGATGGCATAGACAGCTCCAAGGATTCCGGCAAGCTGATGATTTCCGTATTGTCAGCGGTAGCCGAGATCGAACGTGAAAATATCCGCACACAGACAATGGCAGGACGGGAGCAGAAAGCCAAAGAAGGAAAATGGAACGGCGGTTTTGCCCCTTACGGCTATCGACTGGATAATGGTCAGCTTCTGATCGCAGAAGATGAAGCGGAAGTGATACGCCTGATCTTTGACCGTTATATACACACGAACGATGGAATTAATGGAGTATGCAGTTATTTGAACAGTCACGGGTATACAAAGAAACTGCGGCAGAACGGCACGATACCGGGGTTTTCATCTGGTTTTGTGAAAGGCGTTTTAGACAACCCCGTCTATGCTGGGAAGATAGCTTATGGCAGGAGAAAGACTGAAAAGAAAATCGGGACAAGAAATGAAATGCACGTAGTAGAGCAGTCAGAGTTCCCGGTTTATGAAGGACAGCATGAGGCGATCATCTCTGAAGAAGACTGGAATCTGGCGCAGGAAAAGCGCAAAGTGAATGCGTTCAAGCGGGAGAAAATCAACGACCCGGAACATGCGCATATCCTGTCCGGCATCCTGAAATGCCCCTGCTGTGGGAAAGGAATGTACGGAAATATTGCAAAGGCGCACAGTAAGGATAAGAAAACTCGCTATTACTATTACTGCAAGAACACTTTAGGTGCAACCGGCCACAAATGTACCTTCCGAACTAATATTGAGCAGACTGAGATGAACCGCATGGTGGCGGCAATCATTTCTGCGATGGTCAATAATCCTAAATTTGCAGAAGCAATTAAAGAAAAGATTGGCTCTACCGTTGATACGACTGATATGGAAAAGCAGATCGAAGGATTACAGGCGCAACTACGGCAGGCTTTGGGGACAAAAACTCGGCTGGAGCGCCAGATGGACAGCTTGGATATTACGGACAAGTATTATGACCGGAAGATATTGGATCTACAGCGCAGATATGATGAGCAGTATGGGAGAATAGAGGAAATCGAGTCTCAGATAGATGATATTCAAAGTCAGATTCGAAGCATCCGGCAGGAGAAAATCTCCGGCGATAATATCTATCAGCTCCTTCTGGCATTTGATGAGGTCTACGGCGAAGCTTCCGAGGTAGAACGAAAAGAATTCATGCGTGCTTTCATCGAAAGGATAGAAATTTACCCGGAAAAGCGAGAAGATGGCTGCTGGATAAAGAAGATTGTATTCAACTTCCCCGTTCCTGTGAACGGGGAGGACGTGAAAGAATTGCCCTTGGAATTTCAACCAACAGTCGAGACGGTTGTACTATTGTCCCAATAAAAAGCGGATGATTACATTGAGGTGGGATTGGAACTGGATGAGCTGGATTTGACTTCGGCTGAATCTAAAGCGACTTATCAAGAGATTAAGGATTATGTGTTGAAAGAGCATGGATTGAAGGTTTCAAGTCTTTATATTTCACAGGAAAAAAGAAAATGTGGAATAGAGGTTGGGGAGAATTATAATTTAACTAAGTCAGAAGAGAGCAGACAGCCGAAGTGCTCGGTGGAGAAAGAAAAGGCGATTATGGATGCACTAGAGCATTTTGGGATGATTTAGCTTTGTATGTGTCTTTGAATGTTATTGCAGGAGGTTTGGAATTATGGGATTGAATTATACTTTGTATTATTACGATAGTAGTAGAAACGCTGTCGTAATGGCAGATATGAATGGTAAAGAACTTGTGATTGATTGTGATAGAGCAGAGGCTTCAGTTGTGTTTGACGAGTCAGAGGATGTTGGTATCTTAGCAAGAATGGCAAGAGAAGATCCTGCAAATTATGTGAGTATCACCATGCGTCCGGGCGGATTGTAGGATTATGTGGATGTGTGGAATGAGTTGAACTAAAGACATTGAATGGGAAATCTAAGAGAAGTTTTTGCAAACAGTATTTATATGATGAAATTTTGGTTTAATATTAGTTGAAATAACTAACAGTATAAATACAATTTTTATATATTTTTTAGTGAAGAGATACAGAGGAAAACCATGGGAATATTATTTGAATTATTGATAAGATTAGCGTCATTAATACTAGTGATGATATATTTGGTTGGTCTACTATTTGTTATGCTAATTTCAGTAGTATACGTAGTAGGGTATGCTTATGATAGTATATTTGGTGATTTTTTTATACGTTTTGGACAGTTTATAGCAAAAAAATACCCCCGAATTAAAAGTAATGTGTTAGCAGTAAAGGCGTAGAGAAAAATTCAACCCAAAGAGTTATATTTACGATATGAAACCCCTTTATTTACATATTGTTTTTCGTTTACAGCAATTTCGCTGTTGACATTAATATTCCCGAATGAAATTGGTACGAATATTATTGTAGCTTCTACTTTATATCTATCATTTTATTTTGTTGGTATGGCTAGAAGATGTAGAAGTGATGACTAGTATTATAATAAAGTATTAGATAATAATATGGAGTTTCTAAAATTGTCTTTTTTACCGTTAGGATTTATTATCACTGTGTTAGGCTTTTGTTTTACTATTACAGGGGTGAGCGAGCAAGAGCTTCCGTTTGATTTTACAATAATAGTAAATACATATACTAATTTAATGAATTATAATGAAGAAACAAATACTTTAATGCTTTTCCTGAAAATGGTTGCATCGGGAGGACTTATTATGGCATTGTTTTATATTATAAGTTTACCGGTTCAAGTGGTTTCTTATTTTATTATTTCAATTATTAATTATTTCAGAAAAAATAATGCGGGATATGTAGGGCTATTTAAGAGATACCTTGATATTATAGTTTATTTGTTAAGAATCTAAAATAAGGCGGTACAATTATGAAATTAGGCAAAATATAAGATCATATAACATATTCTTGCCTTGGCGAATCTTGTCTCAAAAATTGTATTAATTTTGAATTCTATAGTAACATAAAGTTTCGTACAAGTGAAATTACTATTTACGTGTATGCATATATGTTATTATGGTTAGGAGGTGTAGAGAATGGCATTTGATTTCAAAAAAGAATATAAAGAATTTTATATGCCTAAGAACAAGCCGGAAATCGTAACACTTCCAAAGGCTAATTATATAGCAGTCAGGGGGAAGGGGAATCCCAACGAGGAAGGTGGAGCGTATCAGCAGGCGATAGGAGTGTTGTATGCTGTTGCTTATACTTTAAAAATGAGCTACAAAGCAGATTATAAAATCGAAGGATTTTTTGAATATGTTGTGCCGCCGCTTGAGGGATTTTGGTGGCAGGATAATGTAGATGGTGTGGATTATGCTAACAAAGACACATTCAACTGGATTTCTGTGATTCGTTTGCCGGATTTTATTACCCAGAAGGATTTTGATTGGGCGGTAGAAACCGCAACTAAGAAGAAAAAGATGGACTGTTCTTCTGCTGAATTTTTGACGATTGATGAAGGCTTATGCGTACAGATTATGCATTTGGGAGCATTTGATGATGAGCCTGTAAGCGTGGCTTTGATGGATGGGTATATAGAGAAAAATGGGTATGTAAATGATATTTCTGAAAGCAGATTGCACCATGAAATTTATATGTCCGATGTAAGAAAAGTTGCTCCTGAGAAATGGAAAACAGTAATCAGACATCCGATTAAAAAGACAGGAAAGGTTTGATAATAAATGGAAAATATAACAGCAGAAAAATTATTTGCCGGTTGGGAAGAAACACTCATTTGGTCCTGCCTTCAGGGTGTCATGGGCAAAGTGTATACCAATAAACCAAATGAAAATGCTGCAATGGCAATGCTTGGCGATTTTGTCTTTTTTGCGGGGAAACCAAGTGAAAAGTTTCGGAGATATACGCCTGAAAACTGTAAGCAGAATTTTATTATAATGGTTCCACAAAATGATGAGTGGTCTGCATTGATAGAACAGGTATATAAGGAAAAGGCAAAGAAAGTTATCAGATATGCCTTCAAAAAAGAGCCGGATATTTTTGATAAAGATAAGCTGGAGAAAGTAGTAGGACAGTTGCCTGCGGATTTTGAAATTAAACTGATAGAAGAAAGTGAGTTTTCTATGTGTCAGGAAAATGACTGGTCACGTGATTTAGTATCACAGTTTGAAGATTATGAAATGTATAAGAAGCTAGGCTTAGGTGTGGTTATTTTACATAATGGAGAACTGGTGGCGGGAGCTTCCTCTTATGCCAGATATCGAGAGGGAATTGAAATAGAAATTGACACAAGGCAAGATTATCGAAGAAAAGGCTTAGCATACATAAGTGGTGCAAAGCTCATTTTGGAATGTCTGAATAGAAATCTGTATCCAAGTTGGGACGCACAGAATCTATGGTCAGTAGCGTTGGCTGAAAAATTAGGGTATCATTTCAGTCACGAATATACTGCGTATGAGATTATGAATTATTAAATTGGGAGAATTACAATGACATACGAATTGGCAACAAAGGAAGAATTACAAACTATATATGACTTGGTGCAACATACCATTAAAACTGTCTACCCTAAGTATTATCCGGCTGAGGTGGTGGATTTCTTCAGTGAACATCATAATAAAAATGTTATAGAGCAGGACATTGATAATGGGAATGTAAGTGTGCTTAAAGTAGATGATGAAATTGTTGCAACCGGTAGCTTTGTGGATAATCACATTACCAGAGTTTATGTGTTGCCGAAGCACCAGAAAAAGGGCTATGGTACATTTATTGTAAAACAGATAGAAGCACAGATTTATGAAAAGTATGATAAAGCATATTTGGATGCCTCTTTACCGGCAGCAACACTTTATGAAAAGCTTGGATATCACACAGTAAGGCATGAGAAATATCCTGTAAAAAATGGTGTGGTGCTTGCTTATGAGATTATGGAAAAGAAATTACATAAGACCACGACAGCGATTAATTATGACGGCAGAAAATTTATTCCTCAAATGAATTCGGAAAATGGTGAAGTGGACGAACAGACTATTTTTACATATCATCAGAACGGAAATCTTCTTTAGGGTAGAATATAGAGGTGGAGAGATATTAAAAGGTTCTATAATTGGCACTGTATTGGAGGATGGAGAACTTGACTTTGTTTATCACCACATAAATTCGGATATGCAGGTGAAAACAGGAAAGTGTCACAGTGTCCCAACAGTGTTTAAGGATGGAAAGATACAACTAACAGAAGTGTGGGAATGAATTAGCGGAGATTATTCTAAGGGAGAGTCTTTGTTGAAAGAGGTGTAGGGAAGCAATATATGAATATTGGCTACCGATTGTAAAAGGGAGGATAATTATGGCAATGTCAACAATTAGAGCGGAATTTCATTGTGAAATAGAAAAAGTATGGGAATTGGTTACATCATTGCACGAGTATTCTTGGAGAAGTGATTTAGATAAAATAGTGATTACTGTGCCTGAAAAAGAGTTCGAAGAACATACAAGGGATGGTTATGTTACAAAGTTTAGAATAACTGCTTTTGATGAATATAAGAACTATGAATTTGACATGGAAAACGACCACATGTAGGGACATTGGACTGGAAATTTTTCATACAAAGATGGTATTACATTTATTGAATTTACAGAAAATGTGATGGCTAAAAAATTGATTATGAAAACTTTTGTAGGAATGTATTTATGAGAAAACTGAATGTAGAGGTCAGCAAGATATATGATGTTATAACAGAAAATAAAACTGATAAATAGTAAGAAGTTTTTTGTAAAAGTCTTATATGATTTGCCAGAAATTTTTTTCGTGCCGGAAATATTGCTTTTTCCAATTTGCAGTTGTATCATACAGTCAGGAAGTCCAAGCGGACTTAATGGCAGAAGAGATGCAGAGTAGGTAGCGGAAGGAGGGAAAACTTGAACAAAGAATTTGAACGCTGCTGCACATTTCTTGCTGAGATGATGGAAAAGTACGCAAGTGTAGTGATGTGGGACATCGCTATAACGATAGGCTACGAACCAGAGACATCAAGTAATGATGCAGAAGGAAAGAAACTTCGGTATTTGGCTTATGCGAAGAGGTTTCAGGAGAAACTTAAGAAAGCGGCATAAGTAACCTCGACATCCTGCGAGAGTGGGATGTATACATACGATAGAGCGTTCAAAATATTAATTTATTAAAATCGATATTTGAAATAATTTGATTGTGGTCGAATTTGTTATAAAAGATAGTCGAGGGAATGTAGGTAAAGGTATAATAATTACTTGCATTCCCTCTTTTTTTTGAAAACATGATGAAAAATACAATTAGATGAGAAAGTATCTCAAAACGATGTTGATTTTATGGAAGAATTGTGTATAACAGAAAGTAGAAAAGAAGTTGAGGTAGCAATCATGTTAATTCAATTTAATTTTAAAAATTTCAAATCATTTAGGGAAGAAGCCACATTGGATTTATCTGCAGCAAAGATGACAGAGTTCTCAGACAGGGTAATGATAGTTGGTAGTGAGAAGATTTTACCGGTTGCTGCTATTTTTGGAGCAAACGCAAGCGGAAAGTCTAATATATACAATGCTTTTGAATATATGTCTGATTATGTTGTAGATTCTTTTAAGTACGGTGACGAAGAGGAGAAGTTTGAACATTACAGACCGACTCCATTTTTGTTTGATGCAACGTCTTCTGAGGCTGAGTCAAGCTTTGAGGTATATTTTACATTGCTAGGAGATAAGGCGGAAAAGACATACAATTATGGATTTTGCATTGATAAAGAAGGTGTAACGGAAGAATGGCTTAATTCTAAGGCAAAGACAGCAAGAAAGTATAGCAGAGTTTTTTATCGTAGTGTGGATGAATTGGATTTGTCCGGATTTTCGAAAAGCAGCAGAGATAACATTCAGATAGCTTTGGAGAAGCAGGTGTTAATTATTTCTTTGGGTGCAAAGTTGAAGGTTGGTAAGTGTAAGGCGATTCGAGACTGGTTTCTTGCAAATGAATTTGCCGACTTTGCTGATCTTTTTACAAATTTCTTTATGTCTCACAGACTGCCTAAGGGTTTTGTGGAGGATAAAGATGTACAGCAGAAGGTTGTGGAATACTTTGCATCCTTTGACGAACATATCAAGGATTTTAGAATTGAAAAGGTTCCTCAAGAAGGAGAATCAAAGGAAGAAAAATATAAAATTAATGCACTTCATAAAATGATTGACTCTGATGAAATGGCTGAGATTCCATTGGGATTGGAATCTGCCGGAACTTTAAAAATGTTTGCATTATACCCGGAATTACAGGAGGTATTAGAAAAGGGAAGTGTATTTTTTATTGATGAATTGAATGCACGTCTGCATCCATTACTTGTGAGAAATTTTATCCTTACATTTTTGAATCCCGAAATCAATAAAAATCATGCCCAGCTTGTATTTACAACCCATGATACATGGCAGTTGTCTAATCAGTTGTTACGTCGAGATGAAATTTGGTTTGTAGAAAAGGATACAGATGGTGTTTCTACATTGTATTCCTTAGCTGATTTCATAGATGAGGATGGCTCTCGCATTCGTAAGGATGAGAGTTATGAGAAGAATTATTTGATTGGAAAGTATGGTGCAATCCCTACCTTAAAGAGTATTGCTATATTTAAGGAGGAGTGATATGGCAAAAAAGGATAGAACAGGTAACAGAAAAACACGTGAACAGAGAAAGCAATTCAAGGTGCCGGAATTAGGTTACTATTTGATTGTTACAGATACAGAAGCTACAGAAAGATGTTTTTTTACCGGTCTTCATCAGGATTTGCCGGAGGGAGTCAGAAATAAACTGGTGATTAAAGTTGTAGAAACAAAAACACGTGCCATGATTGATAAATGTCTTGAACTTACTGCTTATGATGCACAATATCGTATCCCTTGGATTGTATTTGATAGAGATCAGGTGCAGGGGTTTGCTGAGATTATAGCAGAGGCAGTGGGTAAAGGGATACAGATAGGCTGGTCAAATCCATGTTTTGAAATTTGGATGTACGCCTACTTTGGTTCCATGCCTGCAATCCAAGATTCTTGGACTTGTTGTTCAGAATTTGGACGAGTATATGAATCAAAGACAGGACAGAAGTATTCCAAAGCAGATGAGCAGATGTATACAAAACTCTGTAAGTCCGGTGATGAAGAAAAAGCAATTAAGATAGCACAGCAAAAGCTTGAGCGGTGTATCAGAGAAGGTATAACAAAACCATCAGAGATGTGTCCTTGTACAACGGTGTATGAATTGGTGGGAGAGATTAAGGGAAAGGTAAAATAGAACTTGTATAATGATTAATCAGAAGAAAGAGAAGATTGGAGGTATGCAGATGTTACAAGAAGATAGAATTCCGAAGATATTTATATCGTATGCATGGGGAAGTAGTGATTTGGTACTGGAGTTGGCACAAAGATTAGTGTCGAATGGTGTGGATGTTGTTTTGAATAAATGGGATTTAAAAGAAGGTCAAGATAAATATGCGTTTATGGAACGATGTGTAAATGATTCTGAAATTATGAAAGTTCTTATTATCTGTGTTCAAGCATATGCACAAAAAGCTAATGAGCGTACTGGTGGCGTGGGAGATGAAACTGTTATTATTTCTAGTGAGATATACGGAAATACGAAGCAGGAAAAATTTATTCCGATTATTGCTGAAAGAGATGAGGAAGGACAACCATATGTTCCTACATATATCAAAACAAGAATATATATTGATTTATCAGATAAAGAAACATATGAGGTTGAATATGAAAAAGGTTCAAATCAGGAACGAAAATATCAGTTGTTTTTAGAAACAAAAATCGTAAGAGATTTATTTTTAGACTTTGCTGAAGCTGTTTCAGAAGTGGAGCCAGACTATGCAGAAATCTTAGCAGACACCTTTGAAATGATGTATAATAATTTGTCTTGTGTTAAAACATTTGGACCGAAAGCAGGAACTGCTTCTGAGGATGATTTAGATGTGTTTAAGAGTCTAATGTGGGAATTATTTATTTGCGTTGTGGCATTTATGCGCCATATAAAGGATTATTCGGCTATAAATAAAATTTTATCACACACATATTTTTTGGAGACAAATATATTTGGTGGGGCGGTAAGACAAAATAATTATACTGCTTTTAGACATCACAGCAGGGTGGTTGAAGAATGTTATAAACCACACACAGATATGAAAACTAAATTTACTCTTATGGGAGATACAATATGTAACCAAAGAGAAAAGTTACCGATTTATACGAGTGAAGCTATAGCTGAAGCAGATTTGTTTTTGTATCAAGTATGTAATGCGTATGAACTTTCTGAAGATGAAAATAGTTGGCGTGAATCCTACTGGTTTCCTACATGTTATGTATATGCCCAAAGAGCTCCAATAGAATGGATGAAAATGAAATCCAGACAGTATTGTCAGAAGATGATGGTATTGTTTGGTGTGAGTAGTCTTGAAGAACTAAAGGGTGCCGTAGGAAAATGTGTATATGACAATAGAATGAAATATTCCGGAAGTTGGGATGCGGCTCCAGCAATATTAAGTTATATAAAAGTAGATGAAATGGGTACATTGAATTAGGTTGTTATAGATAAGGAATACCAACATACAAAAGAGAAAGGTGGAGATTACGATAGAAAAAATGGGATATGATTTAGTAATTGCTGTTGTCTCTGCAATTTTAGGAGCACTATTTGGAACTTTGATTCCTAAATTATTAAAAGACGAAAAAAAGACAACTGAAATTCAAGTTGATAAGCAACTTATTTTTTCACAAATTCATATTGAACAAGAACAATATATAATTAATGCTTCAGGGAATCAATATGCAAATTCTAAGGGTACATACAAAAGTGAAAGCTCAGGTGGAATTGAGATATTTGTTGTTTTTTTAATAGCCGCTTTATTTTTGATTTATTGGTTTTTGAAATATGAAAACCTTATTTGCGCAATTGTTTTGTTTTCGTTTGTTTTTTAGAAGTGGCTTTTTTGGTGGCGGCATACATAATAACAAAAAAATATAGGATTGATAAATCCATTAAATATATATTGTTATTTAATATTTTGGCGACAATATGTATACCCATTCTGGTAAGCTTTATAAAAATGCCAATTATGGGTCCAAATTTTGATAAAGAAGCAATGCTTAATAAAGTGCAAGAAGCGGGAATATTTACTATTTTGTTTGATATAGAAGCGTTTGGTTTTTTGTTGTATCAAGCAATTGGAGTAATTATTTTAATATTATTTATGATGTTTACTTTAGTAGGAATGATACATGTTTTAGCTATGATTAATTTAGTGTTAAAGAATCGTTTTAGTAAGATATGGGAGTGGTTTTACATAAAAACCATAGGATTTTGTAAGACGGTACAGTTTTATATATCTTTTGGAATGGTACTATTAGTATTAAGTTTTTTATGTGTGTCAGGTGTATTTTCTGCAGTAATTAGTAGATTATAGGTTATAAAAATTGGCAGTCATTTGAGCTGCTGATTTTTTACTTAAAATCGAGTTGGAATAAAAGTATAATTTTGTTGGGACAAAAAGGAAGTGTAAAGTGTTGGATAAATATATAGAAGGAGTAAAAGATATTGTGCAGTGGATGACAGAAAATGCGGCGTTGTTATCAGTTGCTGTTACTTTATTGCTCTTTTTTCTTAGTAAGGAAAAAGAAAATGAATTGAAAATATATGAAACAAAAAAATCAAAGTACCTAAAATTGATTGGGTTATTTGAAAAACTTTTTAGTGGTGTAAAAGATAAAAAAGACATTGCCAAGTCTATGAGTCAAAAAGAATTTTATAATGTTGGTTCTTCATTGGCTATTTTTGGTTCTAAAAAAATTACATAAAACTTATTGTTTGTACAGAGAACTTGCTGTTAATGAAAATTGGCAGAAGATTAAGTACTATGATAAGGATATGTTAATATTTCTGTGGGGCGAAATGTATCAAATTATGAGCCTGCAAATAAAAAGTCAAGGCTAAATTGAAGAACATTGAAAATTTTATACAGGTTGAAAATTAGGTATCAAAATGAGACCACCACAACAGTGCTGGTCTGAAAATTATAGTGGGTAATTATTAGGTTTCTGGAAGAGATGAAAGATATTCCTTCACTCTGCCATAATAGATGCGTAGAAACTTGTTAGCACCTGCAGTCATATAGACATAATAAGGTTTGCCTTGAGCACGTTTCTTGTCTAAGAACTGATATACGGGATCGTCCTGTGGTTTGGTTTTAATCAAAGCATCCATTACCTGAAATAACGTTTTTCTAAGGGCTGAGGAGCCACGTTTTGAGGTTGAAACACTTTTTTGCTGGTAGGTTCCTGATTCATTAACACCTGGATCCACACCGGCAAAAGCAGTAATTGCACCTTTATGAGTAAAACGTGACACATCACCAATCTCAGCCATTAATTGGGGACCAAGGGAACCACCCACACCCTTCATTGCCATAACGACAGTGTATTCAGGAAGTTTGGACGCAGTTTCGTTCATAAGGGTACGTAGTGACTCAACGGTTGCAGAGGCACTGTTAAGCTGGTCAATAGCCTGCCTGATAATAAGCTTTGTAATGTCATCCTTAGGGAGTACAGGAACAAGCTCCTTTGCTTTTCCATAGATTTCTTCAGCTTTTGACTGGCTGAAGTTGTACTTCTTACGTTTGCACCAGTTTTGATAATGCGCTATGAAAGCCTTTTGAGACATTTTACGGACACAGTCCACATGCCAGTATGTAGAAACAAAATCAACCCATTTCTGGCTGCCATCACTGCGAGCAGGACTGTCAAAGTAGGCATTAACCCCAGGATAGGTTTGGTCAAGGATGCCAATAAGATTATTCTTCATGGCCGTCTTATGCTTCATGTAAAAGCTAAATTGGCGGTTCATGGTTTTAAGCTGATTACGTAATTCATCCATAACACTATACTGTTTAAGATTTTGCCATTTGTCAAGAGCATATCGGGCAATTTTAACAGTGTCAGCTTTGTCGGATTTGACTTTACGAAGAGAATCATTATCAAAATCCTTAATCAGCTTCGGATTAATGGCACTGACGAAAAGGTTTGCCTCCGGAAGCTGATGGGCAAGGACTTCGTAATAACGTCCAGTATGTTCCATTACAATTCGGGATTCACCTTCAACAGAGTTGATAAGATCTACAAGGGATTTAATACCACTGGCTGTGTGTTTGATTTCAAAAGGCGTGGAAACAATTTCTCCAAAAGGACGCACAATTGCAACCATACTTTTACCTTTAGAAACATCGATACCTACTGCGTTCATAAATTTGTCACTCTTTAAGATTATTGCAATGGATAAGTACCAGTTTTACTCATTGCCTATTCAATCTACTGTGGTGTGACACGAATGCGCCTATGGCGATTCAACCTGCATAAAACGAACGCTGCGAATGAGGAGCTGGTTATCAGTCTTTTAAACGGACGCGAAGTCCAAGAAAGGAAGCCGATATACCTATTGCTCCATCATTATACAGCTTAAGCAACAAGATGGATAATTCCTTACTGGCTGTAAGGGATATTAACCATAACTATATTGTAGTAGAAAGGAGATTGGTTTAAATACAGCTACACAGCATGTTGATGTTCCAGATATAATGTTTTTTATCTTAAATGATATTACAAAACCAGAGTACAGGAAGAAGTATTATCAATTTAAATATAGAAAATGGCATTTAAAATTTTGATTTTTGCAGTAAAGATAGATGCCAATTTACCTATAGTGTGGGTGTGGAATTGCATTGTAAAACCTCCGATATTTATTGTGTATTCAATTATACATATGTGCATAAAAAAGGCAATTGTGAATCCTATTAGATTTATTATCGGTAAAATAAGAAAACATCCAGTTGAATCAGAAGAAGGTGTTAATAAATGTAAAAACAACTCAAATGCTACATCTACACCCGTGTATCCACCGCCATGCAGGTCGATGGTTACAGTTTAGATGCACAAAAAGATAAATTACATAAATATGCCGACTACCAAGAGATGTTTATCGCAGGAGAATATTCTGATGAAGGTAAATCCGGTATGAGTGTAGAGGGAAGACTTCAGTTTCAACAGATGTTAAAAGACATTGAAGAGGGAAAAGATAATATCGATTTTGTCCTTGTATTCAAACTTTCCCGATTTGGTCGAAACGCAGCGGATGTGTTATCGTTACTTCAAAGAATGCAGGATTTTGGTGTTAATCTTTTCTGCGTGGAAGATGGGATTGATAGTTCTAAAGATGCTGGAAAACTTATGATTTCTGTTTTATCTGCAGTAGCGGAAATTGAGCGTGAAAACATTTTGGTTCAGACCATGGAAGGTCGCAAACAGAAAGCCAGAGAGGGTAAGTGGAATGGTGGTTTTGCGCCATACGGATATAAACTTGTAAACGGCGAACTTCAGATTGCAGAGGATGAGGCGGAGGTTATCCGCATAATCTACGAGAAGTTTGCAAATACCACTATGGGTATTGCGGCGATTGCTGTATTTCTAAATAATAGCGGATATAAAAGGAAATTACGTCAGAACAACACAATAGAAGGATTTTCAACCTCTTTTGTGAAAGGTGTTTTAGATAATCCGGTTTACTGTGGAAAGCTGGCATTTGGCAGGCGTAAAAATGAGAAGATTCCGGGAACAGGAGATAAGTATCACATTGTACAACAGGAAAAGTATATGTTAAATGATGGAATTCATGAAGCCATTGTTTCTGAGGAACTTTGGAATCAGGTGCATAAAAAGAGGCAGGAAACAGGTATGGGAAATATCAAAACACACAGCCTGGATCATGAGCATATTTTATCCGGTATTATCAAATGTTCTATATGCGGAGCGGGTATGTATGGAAATGTGAATCGTAAAAAGCATCCGGACGGTGGTCATTACAGAGATTATTTTTACTATGCCTGCAAGCACAGAGTTTTTGTGAATGGTTATAAATGTATTTATCGTAAGCAGTGGAGCGAGGACAAGATTAATGCTGCGGTAGAAGAGGTTATCAGAAAGCTGGTAACGAATCCGAAGTTTGAAGAAGAAATCAGAAAGCACATCGGCAGCAGTATTGACACACAGGAACTGGACAGAGAACATACCGGTTTGCAGGAGAAGTTAAAGCAGGTAACAGGAGCCAAGAATAAGCTGGCAAGTCAGATGGATAGTTTATCGGTGTCGGACAAACATTACGATAAAAAGTATGAAGATATGCAGGAGCGTCTGGACAAGCTCTATGACGAGATGGAAGAGCTTGAATGCCAAAATAAATTCCAGTGACAAACGAAATTCCAGAATGCCAAAATCAGAGGTTGCGGTTTTTTTGTTCTATTGCCGGAGCTAAAGAAAAATGGATGTGGAAACGGGATGCGGATGAGGAATTTAGACATGTTCTGATTGAGAATATCATAGTTCTTTGTTATAATTTTTATTTATAGGGAGCGAGTGATGCTTGCTAAAAATTATCACTCTGCGCATCGTAGAATCCGCATATTTTCACCATATTCTACGGCACATGGGTGTGAAATAACAGTTCTTCAAAGTATAATAACGGCAAAAAGGAGGAAAAACCAGTGGATCAAATTAAAACAGGTCGGTTTATTGCCGATGAGAGAAAGAAACATGGTTATACGCAAAGACAGCTTGCGGACTTACTCGGCATCAGTGACAAAACTATCTCGAAATGGGAAACCGGCAATGGCTTTCCGGAAATCTCTCTGTTACTGCCGTTATGTAGGGAACTTGACATTAATGTAAACGAATTGTTATCCGGAGAAAGACTGTCAGAAGCAGATTATAAACAAAAAGCGGAAAAAAATATGGTGAATATGATTAGTGAAACTCAAGAAAATAAGAGAAAGATTATCGTTGAATGTATGATATGTGCCATATCAGTATTGGCTGGTGTTACTCTCATACTGCTGTCTGGACTATTGAATATGGATATGTGGTTGAGAGTATTATTGGTAGTTATCAGTGCGTTGATAATTATTGTTGGAATATCTGCAGCGGTCATATTAGATATACAAGCAGGGGCATTTGAATGCCCAAATTGTAACAATAGATTTGTTCCAACTACAAAAGAATACGTTTTTAGTGTTCATACATTAACGAAAAGAAAATTAACATGTCCTAAATGCGGCGAACATGCCTATTGCAAAAAGGTATTGACAATGGAACGGTTATCTTGATAACTTAAAGTTTGTCGAGAGGAGTTATACAAAAGGAAGTGGATATAGTTATTTTCTAAACGAACTTAAGAATTGGAGAAGTGGCATGGATAATAGATTATTAGAACTTACATTAAGAAGACGTTCCGTTCGCAGGTATAAAAATACAAAGGTTGATGATGCTGTGATTGAAGAAATCATGAAAGTAGCCCTTACTGCACCAACATCTTTTGGACATAAGGCGGTCGAGTTTGTAGTTATCAGAGAACCGGAGATGATTAGGCTGGTAGGAGAATGCAAAAGTCTGGGTGGTTCGCAGATAAACGGAGCAGATACGGTTGTAGTTACTATGGTAAAAACTGCTGATAAGAGACAGAGTGAATTTTGGATTGAAGATGGTGCAATTGCATCAACCTATATTCTTCTTGCTGCGGAGCAGTATGGTCTTGGAGCATGTTGGGTGCATATCCGAAATCGTACCGGTAATCGCAAAACTTCGGATGAGGAAATCAGAAGTTTGCTGAAAGTACCAAGAGGATATACAGTGTTAAATCTTGTCGCAATTGGTGAAAAAGCCGAGATGAAAGCACCTTATACGGAAAAAGACTTAGATATGAGTTTAGTACATGATGGTTTGTTCTAAAGTTGGAAGTTACAGGGGAGCAATAAAACATGAGAATTAAATATAAAGGTGTGGTGTGTAACACAGGATATGAACGAGTAATGGGAAAAGAAGTTCCTGCACTTTACTATGTTGAAAGTCCTGATCAAGATACATTGATTAAGGCTGGATTTGAAGAAATACATTATGGGCGCTGGGTTAAATTATTAAATGATACAGAATTTAAGGAAGTGTTGGATTTAATATGAATTTAAAAGAACTAAAAAATATTCTTGTTAAATGTGGCATTCCAAAAGATTTATATAATTTTGAAGAAACAGGACGCAAGGATGAAAGATTTTGTATGAAATTTGTTGACGGCAAATGGAATGTCTTTTATATTGAAAGAGGTAGTAAAACAACGAATCTATTTTTTGATACCGAAGACGAAGCGTGCTTATATTTATATAACGAATTAATAGGATAAAATGGAACGCAATTGTAATAAATCGTAGTTTATAGGGACAAAGCAATCTTTTTGATAAATTGTATTTTTGTGTGGAAAGGGAAGAGAGAGTTATGTTTGAATTTTATATATGTGATTGAATTCCTGTTTGCTAATGTGACATTGTGACGGAGCGAAAAGAAGCTGCTGATGTTGAAGAAATGAGAGAAAAATTCCTTTCGTTTTGCCTATGGAACATGTTATATATTTAATGAATAATAGTTTGTACATGCTTTAACAAATTTCTCTGCTCCAGAATGTTTATCCATATTGATATGGTAGTAAATTCCAAAAGCTGCATGAGATGATTCCTTCCAACTTAGTGCAATTAGTTCATCGTGATCTACGAAATGATGCTCAGGAATCATCGTGTATCCAAGTCCGGCAGAAGCAAACCCCAATGCTTCATGTGTGCTGCTACAGATGATGTTGTCCAGCTCATCATTTACTGGAAGGATTCGATATCCCCTAGAATAAAAGCTTTTTAATAAATATGGAGGAATGTTCAGTATCTGACGATAACTCCAGAGTTCTTCTGTGGTTATTTCTCTTGTCATATCTTTATCTTTTATAAATGGTTTCGCAATTTCATGCGATTTTGCTACAACGCATATAAAACCATTATCTGCAAGTTTCCGAAAGACGATATTGTTATCATCAAATCTGGCGTCTTTCATCCCAATTACAATATCTAACTGGTTCTTGCTTAATCTGCTCAAATTTGCGTTAGTCTGGTCGCAGATTAGTTCAGGATTTAGTCTTTCTCCGATACCATCATCTACAAGTGATTTCATTATTTTACTAATGAGATGCATTTGACTTGGATCAGAATATCCGATTTTAAGAGCATTTCTTTCTGCAGTATAGTAGGAACTAATCCAGTCCTTACTGTGATAAAAGATTTTTAACATGTCTTTAGCTTCAGGCAGGAATTGCTGGCCAATGGGAGTCAGAGCAACGGATCTGGATGTCCTGTTAAATAGGGATGCTCCAAGTTCTTCTTCCATGGATTTTATCTGTTTTGATACCGCTGGCTGTGTCAGACCAAGTTCTTCAGCAGTTTGCATAAAGTTAAGTGTTGATGCCACGCTAACAAAACATTCTAGTTGATTCATATTCATAAAATGCTTTCACTCCCAACTATTCCATTTAGTTATAGATTATAGCATATATTCATTTTACAAACAAGGGGAAGGCATTTAAAATGTAGCTGTAGCAAGGAATAGCAAAGTATACCCAAAAGAAATGGAGGAAATGGCAATGGGACTTGACAAATTAGCAGGATGGAACAATCGGGAAATAGAGACACCGGCAGCATGTGGAACAGCATGCGGAGCAGGAGACGCACCAGAGGAAAAGCCGGCAGCATGTGGAACAGCATGCGGAGCAGGAGACGCACCGGAGGAAAAGCCGGCAGCATGTGGAACAGCTTGCGGCGCTGGTGATAATCAGTAAAAAATGAATGGATGCAGATATGCTCCCCAGAGTATATTGCTCTGGGGAATACATCCAAATTTCAAGTGTATTTCCCTATGTGCTTGAAAGTCGAACAGATAGGGAACTATACTGAACAGACAGGTTTAAAATAATGGAGGTAAAATCCTCTCCTCATCAAAGGGTTCGGAGATTGCTTCGCAAAACAAGGAGGATTTCACGATGAAGTCATATTTTTCTTTTCAGTGGCATATTACAGATGATTGTGACCAGAGATGTAAACATTGTTATATTTTCGCAGAGAACAACTGCAAGCAATTAGATTCTATGACTTGGGAGCAAATGTTGGATGTAGTAAAAAACTGCGAAGATTTCTGCGAGACTTATAACAGACTTCCTTACTTTTATATTACAGGTGGTGATCCAATCCTTCATCCGTATTTCTGGGATTTGATGAAGCTTATGAAAGAAAAAGGATATCCATTCACATTGATGGGAAATCCATTTCATTTAACAGCGGATGTCTGCAAGCGATTAAAGGAATGCGGATGCCAGAAATATCAGATGTCCATTGATGGATTGGAAGAAACTCATGACTGGTTCAGAAAGCCGGGTTCTTTTAGAACAACACTTGAGAATGTAAAACTCATTCATGATGCAGGTATCCGATCCGTTATCATGACTACTGTTTCTGGAAAAAATATTGATGAAATACCGGGCATTATAGATGCAGTAGTAGAAGCAGGTGTAAATGTCTATGCATTTTCAAGATACTGTCCGACCAGTCAGGAAAAGGCGGATGAGAGCAATGAGAATTATATGTCACCAAAACAGTACAGAAATCTGCTCGCAATTTGTGATAAGAAATTTGAAGAGTATAAAGCTGCTGGATGCCAGACATATTTCAATAAAAAAGATCATCTGTGGACTTTATACGAATATGAAAAGGGAACCTTCAAGATTCCTGAAAATATTAATCCCGATATAATTTATGGTGGATGTAATTGCGGAAATTGTCATATGACCATAACACCAAAAGGTGAAGTGTTTGCTTGCAGACGAGTTCAGAATAGTCGGGTTGCGAATGTATATGAAGAACGTCTGGCTGATGTGTGGATAAATCAGGTGGAAAATTACAGACAGTTTGACAAGTTTAGGAAATGTTCTAAATGTGAATTAAAAGGATGGTGCAGAGGATGCCCTGCGGTTGCAAGCGGTGCAAGAGGAGATTTTTATGATGCCGATCCGCAGTGTTGGAAAGAAGTAGGTTGATAGTAAAGGAGGAAGCTTGATATGTCGCAGAATTATATTCCAGAAAAGATGAGAGCAGTGGTTCTTACAAAACCTACAGTTGCAGAAGATGTGGTGATTACTGAGACAGATGTGCCAAAGGTACGGTCTGGCTGGGTGCTTGTAAAAGTAAAAGCATTTGGACTCAATCATTCGGAGCAGATTTTAAGACTCCATGAGATTGAGGCAGATTATATTCAGAAACCAATCATTCCGGGAATCGAATGTGTAGGAGAGATTGCAGATCCTTCGGATACTAATTTTAAGGTTGGTCAAAAGGTTGTGGCTCTTATGGGTGGAATGGGAAGAAGTTTTAACGGTGGGTACGCAGAGTATGCACTTCTTCCGGCACATCATGTATTTGCCATAGAGAGTAACTTGGATTGGAAGAAAATTGCTGCTGTGCCGGAAACATATTTTACAGCATGGGGAAGCCTTTTTGAAAGCCTTGATTTGCGAAAAGAAGATACCATCCTTGTTCGTGGAGCAACTTGTGCTCTTGGATATGCGGCTATCCAGATAGCAAAAGCGGCTGGCTGTAAGGTTATCGCAACGACTCACAGGGAGGAAAAATTATCTTTGATTGAGGATGCAGATATTGCCATTGTAGATGATGGAGACTTGAGAGGAAAAATAGAACCTGTGACAAAAGTGTTGGAGCTTGTAGGTGCCAAGACGGTTCGCAATTCCTTATTACTCGTAAAGGAACGTGGTATTGTGTGTCATACGGGTATATTAGGAAATGTATTTGCATTAAATAATTTTGATCCGATAAAAGCAATTCCCAATGGGGTATATCTGACGGGATTTCATAGTAATTTCCCAAATCAGGAGATTATGACCAATATTTTTGATTTTTTTGGAAAATATGGAGTCTCTCCCAAGATTGGTGCAAGTTATCAGTTCGATGATATTACTCAGGCGATGATTGATATGGATCACCACAAAGTAAATGGTAAGATAGTAATTGAAATGTGAAGTGCGGATTCGTATGAAATTACAGAAGGGATGTGAAAAAATGATTCTTCAGACTGGAATGAGAACGGATATTCCGGCTTTTTATAGTGAATGGTTTGTAAACCGTATAAAAGAAGGGTATGTATATACCCGCAATCCCTATAACCCATCACAGGTTACAAAGTATCTGATTAATCCGGATGTAGTAGACTTGATTGGTTTTTGTACGAAGAATCCCAACCCCATGTTTCCATATATAGATTTCCTAAGACCATATGGACAGTATTGGTTTGTAACAATCACTCCGTATGGGAAAGAAATTGAACCAAATGTACCGGATAAGGAAAAGGCTCTTGACGATTTTATAAGGCTCTCTCAAATGCTAGGTGTTAATTCCTGCGGGTGGAGATATGATCCGATATTTATATCAGAGACTTATACGGTGGAGAGACATATAGAAGTTTTTGAACATATGGCAGAAAAACTTGCCGGTTATACGCATAGCTGTGTGATTAGTTTTATTGATCTGTATGAGAAGACAAAAAGGAACTTTCCGGAAGCTAGAAAAGTAACGAAGGAAGAACGATTAACGCTGGGAAAAGAAATGATTCGTATCGGGGAAAAATACGATATTACCATTCGCCCCTGTGCAGAAGGCAATGAACTCGAAAAATATGGAGCAGATTGTAATGGATGTGTTACACAGAGCATATATGAAAAGGCGATTGAAGGAAGATTATTGATTCCAAAATCTGTAAAGTCACAGAGAGCAGAGTGTGCCTGCGTGTTTGGAAGAGATATTGGACAGTACAATACCTGTGGACATCTTTGCAGATATTGCTATGCGAATGCAGATAAGGAATCAGTACGGAGAAATATGAAACAGCATGATCCACACGCTCCGTTTCTCATAGGTCATCTGCAACCCGGTGATGTAATTCATGAAGCAGAGCAGAAAAGCTGGAGAGATAATCAGATGAATATATTTGATATCATATAGATAGACAAGGCTGACAATCAAGCCTTGTCTATTGTATTTTTCCCTTATGAGGGTCGTAACACGAGGGAAAAGGATATAATACGAATTAAATGTGAAAGAAATTATGGATTAACAATCGGAATTTGGAAGGACAGAAGCGCATTGGATGAGCTAAGAAAATGCTTTGGATATGCACCAGAGGATATGATGCTTAGTATAAGACATTTAGACCGCTATAAGGAGTGAAATGTACTACGTGTGCAAGGCGTTATTAGCTTTGCAAAAATCAAAAGTGGAGTTTAGAAAATTAAATTTTATGTAGAGAGATATTAGTAAATATGATATAATGAACGCATAAACATGAACGCAGTGACGCAGAGCATTTAGCGCCTGCTTGCAGGCAGATAAAGGCTCAAGGAACTATGTGAGTGCAACGAACACCGAAAAAACCGGAGGTTTTGAGGTAAGCGTTCATGCTTCAAAAGTCACGATATAATGTAAACACTGAACGCATGTGAACAAGCAGTTAAAGCAAGCCAAAGGCGCAGCATGAGTTTAGTATTCAAAGGGAAGATATAAGTATAATGATTGGTGTGAGATAGATCAAATGGGAGATGGTTCCCCATTGCTCTATGCTCCGCAAGGATGCGCAGAGATTTGGAATGGATCATGTAAGCAAAGATTACCCGAATCTCGCGCCAAGACATACGAGCAGGTTTTGAATATATAATTTAGGGGGACATGAAGAACACTATAGAAAAACGGAATGATAAGTGATACATATTGTAACACTAATTGGTCATTTTTTTAATTAAGGAGAAAAAAATTTGTTGAGTATAGCAATTTGTGATGATGAAGCGTTCTTTCGAGGCTGGATAAAGGAGATGCTGCTGCAATATATGCAGGATAAAGGGGTAGTATATGAGATTGATACTTTTCAATCCGGGAAGGAACTATTAGATTTAGGCATAGAATTGAATAAATACCAGATTATCTTTTTAGATATAAATATGGATCATATCGATGGACTTATGGTGGCAAAGAAAATCAGGGAACAGAATATAGAGGTTTTTATTGTCTTTATTACTGCTTTTGTTGATTATAGCATGGAAGGCTATAAGGTGGATGCTATCCGTTTTTTTGCTGAAAGGCAGCAAAAATATGCAAGGACATATTGCGGAATGTATGGATGCCATATATAAGAAAATGCAATGTGATGTGATATGGAGGGAGTTTGGATTTCACGAGGGGAAGAAAACGGTGTCATTGGATTGTCTTTTGTATGTGGAAAGTAAAAAGCACAGGCTGGAGTTTCATGTGATGGAAGATAAATTGGTTACCTATACTACATATGAGACTTTAAATAAAATGGAGGAGTATATTGATAGCAGGCAATTTTTAAGATGTCATCAGAGTTTTTTAGTGAATATGAAATATATTGAGGATATTTGCCACTATAAGATAATTTTGTATGATGGAAAGGTTCTTCCGATTCCAAAGGCAAGATATAAAGAAGTTTGGAATGCTTATGTGACATACATAGGAGAGTTGTGATGTTTGATTATGTTGAAAGCATATTAATAATTATTCTAGAAGTAGTATGCTGTAGAATTTTTTACGGAGCCTTTGGGAAGAAAAAAGAGAAGGTCAAAAGATGGATAGAATATATATTGTTACTTTTGTTAGTTTTGGAAGTTTATTGTAGTGCTTTGTTTTTTGAACAGATGGTTTTATTAAAAGTGATAATTGTAATTATCGCAATTGCCATAATGATGTACTGCATTATTCAAATAAGTTTCATTAAATCATTTATTATCGCGCTTTTGTATGAAGGGCTTATGTTTGTAGTAGATTATTTGGCGTTTTTGTTATGTGTAACGGTTTTCAAGAATATTGAGGAGATAGATAACATTTATTATATTCAAGGTGGTTTATTAGTTTTACTTGATAAGGTAATCCTTTTTTTAATTGTATTGATAATTCGTAAAGCAGTAGGGAAATATGAAATAAAAATTATGAAGGATTCGGATTGGTTAAAATTTGTTTTTTTCCCTATTTATACTATTTGCACTATAGTTTGTATGATTTTTTTGTTAGGTAATCCGAATTTTCAAAATAGGGACATGGTTTTTTTCGTGATAGCATTTTGTTTGGTTGGAATGAATATAGTAGTATTCTGTTTGATTTGTGATATTATGAAAAGGGAAAATGAGATTTATGAAGATCGAATTTTTCGTATTCAAATGAACAATCAAATTGAAATGTATTATTCCATTTCAGAAAATCTTGAAAGACAGCGAAAAAAGACACATGAGTATAAAAATCAACTGGTATGTATAAAGTCACTTTTGGATAGAGATAAAGTACAAGAAGCAAAAAATTATATCAATGAAATTGGTGATGTATTAAAAACGAGTTCAGATAATATCTGTACAAATCATGTAATAGTTGATGCTATATTAAACACGAAGTATTGTGAGATGATGGAAAAAAATATCATATTTGTTTTTCAAATAAACGATTTATCGGCATTAACAGTGTCTGATGAAGATATTGTAGTGATTTTATCAAATTTACTTAATAATGCAATAGAAGCATGCGAAAAATGTCATGAAAAAAGAGTAATAAAGATGAAATTTTTAATTGAAAAACAGGCGATTATTATTTCTGTGAAAAATACATATGAACATGCACCAATCAAGCACGATGGAATGTTTTTAACAACGAAGAATGAAGGGGATGAACATGGAATTGGAATTAGTAATATTACCAATGTAATAGAAAAATATGGAGGCTCCTATGTTATAAGGCCAGATGGTGAAGAGTTTTATTTTTCAATTTTCATTCCAAACGGAAATACATGCAATGGATAGTTGCAGGTATTTCCGCTTTTTTTTGCTTTTATATCCGTTTTTTGCTTTTTTAATCCGATTTTTGCAAGCCGTCTTGATTTTTAACTGTTTTTTCTATTATAAACAATATAGGGTGATTACTATGGTTGAAAAATTAGTAAATAATTTAGTAGGACGAATGGTTCGTGAAAAATTAATAGATGATAAAATGAGAGAAGAATACATATATGTGTTACAAATCTATCTTGAAAAAATCGTTACTATAGGAAGTATTTTGCTCATTAGTATATTTTTGGGGTGTTTATTTCAAACAATACTTTTTTTATTATTTTTCACAGGGTTAAGGCAAAGAACAGGTGGATATCATGCGAATACATTTCTTTTATGTTATTTGGAATCTGTTGGAACTTATATAATTATTTTTTTCATAAATCCTATATTAGCAGAAAACGGTCTTGTGGTTTATGTAGGGGTGATTATTGCGTCAGCAATAATATGTCTAATAGGGACTGTAAATCATCCCTGTATGCATATGAGCAAGGAAGAGCTATTAGAGTCGAAAAAAATAGCAAAACAAGTTTTAGCTATAGAACTATTTGTGATTTGTTTAGCAGGATTGTTAAATGTTGAAATGATTATTATAAGTTATATGGCAACTGCAGTAATGCTATGTGCAGTATTGTTGATTATTTCTAAAATATTACGTCAGGAGGTGAGAGATGTATGAAAAAAAAGATTGACAAAAAAGTATTGAAGGCAGTTGAGCGTGTTGCAAGAAATGAGGTGATTCGAAATATGAGTGGATGGCCACCATTATGTGGTGGACTTCTGCATCAGCCAATGAGACCACAAAAGAAACAGAAATAAGTAAGCAATGTGTGAAAGTTAGTATTCAAGTATGGTAGTTGCGACAGTGAGATTTATAATAACATCATTTGTGACAGAAGAATAAATGGAAACAAATTGCTGCGTTTCCTTATTCTGTATATTGTGAGGAGGTATATTTATGGTGACAGATTACAAAAGCCTAGCGGCATGGTTTATTGGACCGAAAGGAGAAAATGGAGAATTTTTCAAAGAACTTGTCTCTAACACAATTTCTGAACATGCTTTGTATCGTGAGGAGCATTACAAGAAAAATGATCCCAAATATATTACGCAGGAAATGAAGGATTCTGCCGAGTATCAGGCTCAGGTAGAAGCAATTAATAGTGCGCACAGGGAATTATGTGAGAAGCTTCATGGCAGCGTTCCATTCTATACACCGCGTTATCAGGCACATATGCTTTGGGATACTGTGATACCCGGAATGCTTGGATATATGACAGCTATGCTTTTCAACCAGAACAACGTCGCATCTGAGGCAAGCCCGGTCACAGCAGAGATGGAAAAGGAAGTAGGCACTCAGCTTTGTGGGTTGCTTGGTTTTGATACGAGTAGTTCATGGGGACATATTACAGCAGATGGTTCTATTGCAAACCTTGAGGCTATGTGGGCGGCAAGAAATATCAAGTATTACCCTCTGGCTGTAAAGGAAGCACTGGATGCTCCGGAACTTGCAAAGGCAAAAGAAGCACTTACTGTGCCTGTGCTGGATAAAGGTGAAAAAAGGTTTGTAGACTGCACAGCATGGGAGCTGCTTAATTTGGATGAGGACACTGTGCTGGGACTTCCTGCGCAGATTGTTAAAATGGCGGGGTTAGAAGATGAAGCTGAGCTGGAGGGGTATCTGTCACCATATTTGCTTCAGAACAAAGGAATTGCTTACTATGCCATAAAATATCCGGATATTAAAGAACCTAGGGTACTTGTTCCTGCGACAAAGCATTATTCATGGCCGAAAGCGGCTACGATTTTGGGGCTTGGCAGAGACTGCGTAAAAGGGGTAGCTGTGGACGAGCATTGCAGGATGGATACGGGTGAACTGGAAAAATGTCTTGCGGAATGTGTAGAGCAGCAGATACCGGTTATCATGGTCGTTAATGTAATTGGTAGCACTGAGGAAGGGGCTGTCGATGACCTTTGCTATACGCTCTCTTTAAGAGAGCAGTATCGTAAGAAGGAAACTCCGCTGTATTTCCATCTGCATTGTGACGCAGCATGGGGCGGGTACTTAAAGACCATGTTTGTGTCAACAGCTAAGGATGACCTTAGTGAGTCCCTGTATGTACCTGATTTGCCAATGTCCGAATTTGGAAGCAGACAGTATGCAAAATTACACCTTGCCGATACAATCACAATTGATCCGCATAAGGCGGGCTTCATTCCATATCCTGCGGGTTCGCTGTGCTATAGGAATGAAAAGTTAAAGAATATGATTACCTTTGATGCTGCCTATATCCATTCTAATCCGGAATTGAATATGGGTATTTATGGAGTGGAAGGTTCAAAACCGGGGGCTGCTGCGGCAGCGGTATGGATGGCGCACAAGGTTATTCCGCTAGACAATAGCGGATATGGGCTTTTGCTGGGAGAATGCTCTTTTTCAGCAAAGAGATACTATTGTCAATGGATAACGTTGGGCAATCCGTCAGAAGGGGACGATTTTGAGATTCGTATGTTGGCAAAACTTCCAGACAGAATCAGTAAAGCGGATGGTAGCTTATCCCTTGTAGGAGAAGGGGAGATACTGAAGTTTATTCGCACGCACATCATTGGGAAAACCAATGAGGACATAGATAAGGATGCGGATGCTATGTACGTTCTCAGTGAGCTTGGAACAGATGTTCTCATCAATGCTTTTATGGTAAATTATAAGACTGAGGATGGAGAGTGGAACCATGATGCAGACAAGCTCAATCAGCTGAATCAGAAGCTGTTTGACAAGTTCTCCATTAGCGATTCTGAGACAGCTGAGAAAGACAAAGTGGATTACATACTAATGATGACAACGTTGGAGAAGGATGCATATGCGGCTCCGTTAAAGGCTTTGAAGGATGCATGGGGGATTGATTTTAACGGTACGGATGGAGTCAATTGCCTGGTAAATACAATTATGAATCCATGGACAACTACTGAGGGCTTTATTGATACCATATCAAAGGTATTTAAGGAAGGCATCGAGGAATGCGTTGCACAGATGAAAGGAGAGAAATAATAAGTGGAGAAGAAACATAAGAATGGTTGGGACTACATTAAAATATCAGGCACTCCGTGGGAGCGCGGCAAGCAGCATGGACAACTGCTCGCCGAAAGAATATGCGAAAGCATTGATAATCAGGCGAAGATTATGTATCTGGAAACGGGTATGGACTGGGAATACTTCCGCAGTAATGCAGTAAAGTTGTGGGGGCAGAAAATCTGCACGCAGGATTACAAGGAATACTATGAGGAGATGGATGGCATTGCGCATGGGATTCAGTCTGTTATGGATCGCCTCATTTCATGGGAGGATATCCTTACATGGAATGCATTTGAAGAGTTGGTGGATTATTGGTTCCCGACTGTTGCACAGGACGCTTATCGTGATATGACGAGGGATGGGAACAACAAAATACCACATAACGCAATGACAGGCAAGCATTTTATGACAGGCTCGCCTGATCGATGCAGTGCTTTCATTGCAACCGGTTCCTATACGAAAAATGGAAAGATTGTTGTAGCACATAACAGTTTTGTGCCATTTGAGATGGCATCTCCAATGAATGTCATCATTGACCTTACTACGGAAAAAGGGGAGCGTTTGGTTATGCAGTCCCAGCCGGGTATGATACACAGCATGTCGGATTTTTACATATCATCGAAGGGACTTGTTATAACCGAAACGACGATTGGAGGTTTCTGTGCTTACGATGCTAATGGCATACCAGAGTTTATCCGCATACGGAAAGCTGCACAAGAGGCGGAAAGCCTAGAGGAATTTTGCAGCATTTTTTGGGAAGGGAACACTGGCGGATATTCTTGTACATGGCTTGTCGGGGATATAAAAAAGCAGGAGATTATGCAGTATGAGGCGGGATGTAAATTTTATAACTGCCAAATATTGGATGACGGTTATTTCGTGGGTTTCAATGCGCCTCAGGATGTACGCATTCGTAATTTTGAATGTTCCAACACTGGGTATACAGATATCCGCAGGCATCAGGGCGCAAGGCAGGTGCGTCTCCCACAGTTGATGGAACAATACAAGGGGCAGATTGATGCAGAAATCGCACAGAGTATTCTTGCAGACCATTATGATGTATACCTTGGAAAAGATAATAATCCATGCTCTAGAACGGTGTGCTCCCATTATGAACTAGACCCAAGAGAATATATGAGTCAGCCGGGACGTCCCGTTCCGTTCCGTCCGCAGGGAGCGATTGATGGAAAAGTGACCACGTCCGAAATGGCGGAAAATATGCAGCTTTTGGCAAGGTTTGGTAGCTCGTGTGGCAGGGCATTTGATGCTGATGCTTTCTTTAAGGCGCATCCACAGTTTGATTATCTTAAGGAATTTATCGAATCAAGACCGACGCAGCCATGGACCAACTTTCCGGATTAGTACGGAATAAGGGAAACTACAGCTTGTAACAAAGTATGTTGGACTTAGGAGCTGGTTGAATGCTTATACATTTTAGGAAGGGTTAAAACTACTCCCTGTTCACAGTATGAAATCTGAATGGTTTTCCTTGGGATAATTGATTTGTTGATTTCCTTTGGTAGCTTAATCATTGCACTGCTTACCTTTTTCAATAAGAAAGATAAGCAAAAAAATAAAACCCACCCCGTTTGATATCAGTTGGCAAACGGAGTGGGTGCTTTCTTTGTATGAATATGATATCGCTAATAAGAATTAAATTCACTTAAATTATAAGGATAGATATGTGTCCCCGAATGAAAGGAATACATGCAGGGCATTTGGGAGTTATTTTTCAGAAAGCTTGCAAACAGAGATTGCAAAGGCTATAATTGATTGATATCTGGCTGAATATTTTGAACTGGATGTTCGTTATTTTGAATAGAAGATCTTAATGATGAAGACTATCATACAAAAACTTATATTTAGTTTTATGGCGAATGGGCATAGTGTGAAAATATGGAATATTGTAATCCGAAGGTTTTCTATCCATGGGCTAAGGCGCAGATGAAGGATGAAGTCAGTATATCCACTCAGCTTTTCCAAGTTTGCCTCAATGTGGTCTGTGCTATAAAGGTGTTATTAAAAAAATTAAAAACGGGAGGAACAAAAAATGCCATTTATTGATTCAAAAGTAAGCGTACCTATGAGTAAGGAGCAGGCAACGGAGTTAAAGACGAGACTCGGACAAGCGATTTCGCTGATACCGGGAAAGAGTGAGTCTTGGCTCATGACGGGATTTCAGGACAATTATCATTTATATTTTAGAGGTGATAACAGTAAACCGATGGCATTTATTGAGGTTAAGGTGTATGGCAGTGAAAATCCTAAAGCGTTTGATGCTTTAACCGGAGAAATTTGCAAGATATTTGAAGATGTATTAAATATTTCTGCAGATCATATTTATATCAAATACGAAGCAGTTTCAAACTGGGGCTGGAACGGTGGTAATTTCTAGGATTTGTAAAATTTGTCATAACAAGGCATAGATGGGTTGAACGTAATTGTCAGGAAACCGCAGAAATGAAAAAAGAGCATAAATTACCTCTGGATTTTTGCTGTCATCTGCCAGAAGTAAAGTCAAAACCTATATGAAGACGGATTATATTTCTATTATTTCGTTTTATCATGTCGTAATACATCCGACACCTCGCAATCCAGTATAAAACAAAGTGTATCTAATGTTTCCGTAGTAAATGGCAGCCCTTTTTTAATCCGATGTATCGTATTCGACGACATTCCCTGCTTGTATATTAGGTTATACTCTGTAATGCCTTTCTTTTGCATAGTCTCAAATAAAGGTTCATAAGAAATCAAATTTTATCATCTCCAATTTTTATTCTCTACGATGGACTTCTCTACAATGATTACAGTAACATACTTAATTGCTTGACTATGCTCAATATATTGAGTATAATATGTGGGTAAAAAATTTATACGTGGGAGGAGAAATTATATGAAACACAAAAAATTTTTATGCCTAATTGGTGCGTTTGCAGTCTGCTATATGCTGGCAGGTTGTTGTATAAACCATGAATGGCAGGAAGCCACATGTACGGAGCCTATGACCTGTGCCAAATGTGGAGAAACAGAAGGTGAAGCACTGGGGCATACATGGGTAGAGGCTACTTGCACAGAAGCAAAGCATTGCAGTGTGTGCGGAGAAACAGAAGGAGATCCCTTGGAGCATACTTTGACCGAAGCGAATTATCAGCAGGCGGCTACTTGTGAAGTATGCGGCGAAACGGTGGGAGAACCACTAACACCTGCCTTTGAGGAGTATAACGTACAGGGACAGTTTATGGAACTTGGAGAGACCTATGATTATGTGACGGTATGTTACGATGATTCCAGTGTAACAACAGTAGGACAGGCTACGGTTACAGATTATCAGACATTTTCCTCTGATGATACCCATGAGGCAAAAGAAGGATATGAGTGGAAAACAGTCACCATACAGGTTGTTTTTTCTGATGAGAATGCTAATAATTATGGTTGTTTGACAGAGGCGTGTAGTGAGGATTATTATGATGTGATTGGGCATGATGACAGTGTGGTTTATGATGATGATGATGTGGGCACTTTTACGACGAATTGGAACGGACAGGACTATGCAGAGTGTAGAAAGCACGTATCTAATAGTGGTGGTTGGGAAGGACAAATATTAACAGTTACGTATGTGTATGAATATTTACTTCCTGTAGGATATGACGGAACGGTTTGCGGTTTATATGATGCATCTATTGCTTGGGAAAATGGAGATGGACAGTATATTTATGATGTTGCGAATGATGATACCCTGTTTTTCCGTTTGGATTAACTTATAGGCGGCAGACAATCAAAGAAACGATAAAAAATAAGAACAAGGGATATTCCAAAATAGTGGGTTGGAATATCCCTTTTATGATTGACAGTTTTTCGCTTACGCTCAAAAAGCGATTGCGTATAAGGGAAAAAGTAAAAATCCTCTAGAAACTAAAGTGTGCTTTGAATGCGTTTCAAATAGATGCTTGCTGGTCTTGAAAACACCTGATACTTTTTCCATACAACAAAAAGTTCAGATTCCCATGCGGGATGGAGAGAACGAAAACATAGATTACTGTCTCCGGCGGTGTTGATGAGTTTATCAAGACCTATTACATAACCAAAACCTTTTTTGACAAACTGAGATGCATTGTAAATTAAGTCATATTTCATGACAATATTCAGTTCAGATTCGCTTTTTCTTAGCCACTGAAACAATTCGCTGCTTTTGGATGCCTGATGTGAAACGATTAGGGGTTTATCCCATAAATCCTCTGCATAGATAACATCTTTGTCAGCAAGTGGGCTGTCGTTACGCATGATAATTCCCCATGTATCTTTTTTGGGCAACCGCACGTAATTATATTTTTCAATATCTGTTGGTGCAGTAACAAAAAGTCCAAAATCAATAAGCCCTTTATTTAGCTTTTCTGAAACACGTTCCGCATCTCCACTGTAGATATGATAATGTATATGGGGATATTCACGTTGTAAATCGCACGCAATCTGAGCCAGAAAAGAAATCGCATCAGACTCCCCACCGCCGATATAAATATCCCCACTTATATTGTAATCGGTTGACATAATTTCGCTTTTTGTCTTTTCCATTAAGTCAACCAATTCTTCTGCACGTTGCCTGAGAAGGATTCCATCATCCGTCAATGTAACTTTTTTACTTCCGCGTATCAAAAGCTGTTTGCCGAGTTCGTCTTCCAAATCCTTTAGTTGACGGGAAAGTGGCGGTTGTGTCATATTCAGTGATTCAGCGGCTTTTGTAATGCTCTCCTCTCGCGCAACAGCAAGAAAATATTGTAGCACTCGAATGTCCATCTGCGGTTCCTCCTTGTCTTACAAGATTTTGCTTATATGATAGTATCCAATCCCATACCTTTCAAGTATGAAACTGAATATCTGATATGTATTTGATATTTCATGGCGCTTAGCTATAATAAATTTAGGGCAAAATCAAAGGACTCAAGCGACTGGACTTTTTCATCCGGCTTGTATTCGTAAAGTGCCTAAATAAATTAAAATTGGAGGAAATACAATGAACGACTTTATTTTTCATAATCCTGATAAGGTGTATTTTGGCAAAAACCAAATCAAACATCTGCCGCAAGAATTGCTCGCTTTCGGTAAAAAGGTACTACTTGTATACGGTGGAGGATCTATCAAAGAAAATGGACTTTATGATGAGATTGTTTCGCTTAGCAAGTCCGCTGATATTGAATTGTTCGAGTTATCAGGCGTTGAGCCAAATCCGAGACATTCCACAGTAAATAAAGGTGCCTCTATCTGCAAATCGAAGGATATTGATGTGATTCTGGCAGCAGGAGGCGGTTCCACAATCGACTGCGCAAAAGGAATTGCTGCCGCTGCTCTTACGAATGATGGGAATGTATGGCCGCTGGTATCGGGAGGTGTCTGGGTAACGAAGGCACTTCCACTTGTTGCAATTCTTACCAATGCAGCAACAGGCTCTGAGATGGATGCATGGGCGGTGATTTCCAACATGGATACCAACGAAAAAATTGGACTGGGCGGCTCTGCGCTTATTCCAAGAGTAGCCTTTGAAAATCCTGAATATAGTTTTACGCTCCCTGCTTATCAGACAGCTTGCGGTGCATTCGATATTTTCAACCATGTACTTGATAATTATTATTTTGCAGGAGATGCAACGTTTGACCTGCTTTTGGAGATGCAGGAGGCAGTGATGCGCACTGTTGTAAAGTGGGTACCGGTCGCTATGAAGGAGCCTGAAAATTATGAGGCAAGGGCGAATCTCATGTGGGCATCTTCAATGGCACTTAATACTGTGCTAGATGGTGGAACGGTTCACGGCTGCGCCTGCCACATGATGGAACATGAGTTGTCCGCTTATTATGATATTACCCATGGACATGGTCTTGCTATTCTCACCCCACGTTGGCTTTCTTATATTCTGGATAATGACACTGCACCCTCCATTTATCGTCTTGGTAAAACGGTATTTGGCGTGGAGGATGGTCTTGGAACTATGGACGGAGCCAAGAAGGCGATTGAAGCTGTTTCAAATTTCTGTTTTGTAACGTTGGGGCTGGAATCTACGCTTACCGATTTGCAAATTGATAATATGCACTTTAAGGCAATGGCGGAACATGCTTGTATGGGCGGAACAATAAGCGGTCTGAAAATGTTGTCTTCCAGTGATGTTGAAAAAATATATGAAATGTGCCTGTGAGGAAAGTTATGATAACGGTAGAAGACATTATAAAGGGATTCCGCGAAGGCGAGCCGGATACCATCGAATGGCATAACTATGCGGATTCTCTTTTTCAGGAAGCAATCCGTATTGGAATGGAGATGAACAATCAGTATCATACACCTGAGGAAATCAGAGAAATTATGAGTAGACTGATTGGAAAACAGATAGACAACGGTTTCCGCTTGTTTCCTCCTTTTTATACGGATTTTGGAAAAAATATTCATATTGGAAAAGATGTTTTTATTAATTCGGGCTGTCACTTTCAAGATCAGGGTGGAATTGAAATCGGAGATGGTGTGCTAATCGGGCATAATGTGGTGCTTGCCACCATCAACCACGATTTGCTGCCAAAAAACAATCGTAAAAACCATTATGCACCTATTAAAATTGGAAGCCATGTATGGATAGGCTCTAATTCCACAATTCTTCCGGGTGTATCGATCGGAGAGTGGGCGGTTGTCGCAGCGGGGGCAGTAGTGGATAAGGATGCACCACCGTTTGCTGTAGTAGGTGGCGTACCGGCAAAGATAATCAAATTTATTGAAAATACGGAAGGAGTGGTAGTGTGAAGCGTTGGATTGTGTTTTTATTATCTGCCTGTATGATTGTAACGTTAATAGCCTGCAATTCTGAAGGCGGAAAGTCATCGTCTGATTCTAAAAGCAGCACCGTTTCAGTTACAAGCAGTCAATCAGATACGGAGGAAGAACCAGAAGGAACGGAAGATATGATACGAGGGGAAAACTATGCCTTCCCTCTACCAAATCCCAAGTACATGCTGCATCAATAAACTTACAGCAGTGATTCCGCACCAACAACAAAAACCTAGCAGGAGTGGCTTGCCACCTGTTTTAACCAATTTCACGATATTTGTGTTTAATCCGATTGCAACCATAGCCCAGATAATAAAGAACTTGCTCAGTTCTTTGATTGGGTCAAAAATATCCGAGGATACACCAAGGTTCGTTGCAACCGTAGTAATAACAGACGCAGCGAGAAAAAAGAGAATGAAGAATGGAAAAACTTTTGAAAATTTAAAAGTGGAACCTTCTGCATTTCCTTTTTTTGCTTTCTTTGCTTGAATTACGGAAAGGACAAGTGTAATCGGAATGATGGCAAGGGTTCTTGTAAGTTTTACGGTGACAGCTTTATCAAGTGTGGCGCTTCCGAGATTCCACATATTGTCCCATGTTGCAGCGCAGGCTGTTACAGAAGATGTGTCATTGACAGCTGTTCCTGCAAATATGCCAAATGCTTCACCGCTTGTCTGTGAAAATCCTATCAGTGAGCCAAAATGAGGAAAAATTAAAGCGGCTAATACGTTATAAAAAAATATCACCGAGATTGCCTGAGCTACTTCTTCGTCGTCTGCTTCAATAACCGGAGCTGTTGCTGCGATGGCGGAGCCCCCGCAAATGGAAGAACCGACGCCAATGAGAGTAGAAATTTTGCCCGGAATATGCATAATCTTGCTAAGGACAAAAGCAAGCACAAGGGATGTGGCAATGGTGCTGATTATAATTGGCAGAGATTGCGCACCGGTCTTTAAAATAACATTCAAGTTTAAGCCGAAGCCGAGAAGTACGACTGCATATTGCAGAATCTTCTTAGACGTAAATTTAATTCCGGCTTCTAATTTGCTTTTATCTTTTAGAATCAGAGTTATAATCATGCCCAGCAGAATCCCGAAGACAGGTCCGCCAATGATGGGAAATTGTTTTCCCAAAAGATATGCGATTATTGCAAGAATGAGACAGAAGCCCATTCCCATCCAGTTCTTTTTTAAAAAATCCATAGTACATTCCTCATCTCTCATCTGATATATTGTCTAATAACAACTAAAAGAGTATAGCACAAACAAATTATAATGAGAAGTTCCATTTTCATATTTTTTCAGGCTATCTAAGCGGTTATCTGAGATGAAAAAGAGTGGTACAAATTTTTTCCGGATTATGATAGTATATCAGATGAGAGCTTATACTCGCCTTTATCATTCATTTGCTGATTGGAGAGGAGAGAAATGAATGGCGGAATATAGTCATATCAGGCATACATTTAAGCCGATATTTGATCATAACTCGAAAATTTTAATATTGGGAAGCCTTCCTTCCGTAAAGTCAAGAGAGCAGGGGTTTTATTATGGAAATCCGAGGAACCGTTTTTGGCTGGTAATTTCAGAAATTTTGAAATGTGACGAGCCGAAGACAATCGAAGAAAAAAAGGAAATGCTTCTTTGGGGACAGATTGCCATATGGGATGTCATTTCCGAATGCGATATTAAGGGTTCATCCGACAGCAGTATAAGAAATGTCATTCCGGCAGATATAGGATATTTATTAAAACAGACAAATATCCGTCATATCTTTGCCAATGGCAATACAGCCGGCAGATTATACAGAAAATATGTGCAGGATAAAACAGGTCAAGAAATAATTATCCTTCCCTCCACCAGCCCCGCAAATGCGGCATATTCGCTTCAAAGGCTGGTGAGTGAGTGGAAGGCTATTCTTGATGGATGATTTACTCACCGCATCTTCGTGACTTTACAATCATATGAGGTTTCACGCAGATACAGACACGCTTGAGAAAGAAAAGGGGAGCAAATTCTAGGTGCTGACCGGCTTGCCTTTTTAACCGAAAAGCCGCAAAGGGATTCGTTTGTCTTTATGTGGAAAATGAATGCAAAAAGACACTTGCCCATCGAGGCACATCACATATATTTTTCCTTGATGCTCTGCCACGATATTTTTTGCAATCGTTAACCCTAAACCGTAATGTCCTGTATCGCTGCGTTCTGCATTACTTCGATAAAAGCGTTCAAAGATTTCTTCTCTGTCTTGCTCTGGAATAAAGCCCGGATTGGAAATGGTTAAGATGATCTCTGCTTTGTCTTGATGCAGGGTTATCCTTATGTTACCTGCTCCGTCACTATGCGAAAGCGCATTATCCATCAGAATGGAAATCAGTTTACTTAACTGACTAGGGTTTCCCTGAATAATAATATTTTCATCAATCTGACACTCCAGTTCACGCCCTGCCTCGAATGCGATACTTTCAAATGGAAGCACTCCACCCAGTACAAGACGTCCCAGATCCAACGGTTCCATTGGCGGCGTTTCACGCTCTGTCCGCACCAGTGTCAGAAGTTCGCTGACCAATCCGGACATCCGATTACTCTCAGAGCGAATATTGTTCAGCCACTTATTCGCGCCTATTTCCCGCTGCAATAGTTCAGCATTTGCCTCGACAACGGAAACCGGTGTTTTCAGTTCATGTCCGGCGTCGGAGATAAACTGTCGCTGTCGGCGGTCACTGTCTTCTAAGGGACGGATAATCCAACGTGCGAGAAGGGTGGCACACAGAAAGAGAACAGCTACCATTACTGCACCCAGCAGCAGTGTATTGCGAAACAGAGCAGTAAAGCTGTCTATGCTCAGTGTATTATCCATGAGTGTTACAAGGGTGTACCTGTCGTCAAGGGTGATACAGTAGACAAAATTACCGCAGGTTCCCTGTGTCCGATTCGTATCCAGCAGTTGTTGTGCCACTCCGGTAATCTGGTCTTCTGTGTAAAGGATGCCATTACCCAAATCGACACTCAAGGGCTGCCCATCCTCGTCAAAGGCTACAGAATAAAAGGATGCCAGCAGATATCGCATACTGTTTTGGTCTGGTACGTCATTTTGTTTTTGGGAACTATTGTCCATAGGGGGTTCGTCTCCGCGTTTGCTTTGACTTGGGTTCCCATTTTTCTGATATTGTTCTGTGTAGATTGCCAGCATATCCAGATTCTTCTGGTATAGCTCCTGATAGCTGATGATATAGATTGCCGCTAAGGTAACGGTAAACAACAGCAAAAACACCGCCATAATTACAGCTACAATGCGGCGTCGGGAACGCTGAAATACACTGCAAGATTGTTTTTTATTCACATTTCCACCTCAATTCATATCCTGCGCCGCGAATTGCTTTAATTTCTACGTTAGAGCCTACAAAAGCCAGCTTTTTCCGAATGAAGGAGATGTAGACCTCTACCTTGTTATACTCTGCTTCGTTTTCATATCCCCATATTTTTATCGCCATTTGCTCCTTGGATAAAATCTGTCCCTGATTCGAGAGAAGATATTCCAGAAGTCCGCACTCCTTTTCACTGAGGTGAACGCTTTGTCCGGTGGAGCTGCAATGCAGCGTAAGTGCCTTAACATCCAAAGACAAATCGCCAATCGAAGGCTTGTTTTCTATCAATGATAGTCCTCTGCGGCATAAGGCGCGGATTCTTGCCAATAATTCCTGCGGTTGAAACGGTTTCGTTAAATAATCGTCGGCTCCGGCATCCAGACCAACAACTTTGTCCTCTAATTCACCTTTTGCAGTGAGCATTAAAATCGGTGTGCGGATGCCTGCTTTTCTGCTCTGCGTCACAATAGAAAGACCGGACAAGGCAGGAAGCATCACATCCAGAATCGCACCATCGTATTGCCCGCTGCATATCGCCATCAGACCATCATCGCCGCGGAAAAAACAATCCACTTCGTAACCTTCTTGATGGAGAAGTTCTTTGAGTGCATCCGCCATCCGAGGCTCGTCTTCTACTAACAATATTTTCATCGCCGGAACCTCCTTATATTGATTCAGAACTCTCACGCGAGTCTTGGCGTGGGATGATAGACTAGCATAAGCTAATAAAGCTACTATAGCATAGAAACCTTGAAAAAAGATGTAAATATTCAATCTTTTTTCAAGGTTTCTATGCTAGCATATCAAAATAATAACCGAAAACAAAAAGGAGGATATTCTGATGAAAAAAATAACAGCATTGGGTTGTATATTAGTTATGATTTTATGTCTGACCGCCTGCGGCAGCAGTTCTTCCGGCTCTGAAGCAACAGAATTGGACGAAACCGCCGGCAATTCGGAAAACAGTACGTTATTATCCGACAAGGAGTATATTGAAGACGCTTTGAATCTTGCAAATAATTCAGATTATACATGGAGTTATGATTCTGGCGCAGAAGCATGGGTGATGTCTATTGTTTCGGCTGTTGCATATCCGGAGATCGAAGATGAGGAGGGTGTCTCTGTATGTGTTCCTGCCGGTTATGTTACTGGTATTGACATAGATGGTGATAGTGAAGTTGATGTAACAGCGGATAACTACTCCGAGGCTGTCAACGGTTCTTTGGTCATTGACTATGATGCGGAAATTACCAGTACAAATGGTCAGGTTTATACTGCGGCAACTGCACCTGTGATTTTGAATACCGGTGCGGCGGGCTATTCTTCTTCCAGCAATACTACTGCGGCAACGACTTATGCATCGGAAGGCTACATTAATGTGTCATGCGGCAATCGAGGAAAGCAGGACACTGCTACAGGTGAGGATGGCATTGTTTATTATACTGGCGATGCCCCTTCGTGCCTGTCAGATCAAAAGGCAGCTGCTCGTTTTGTAAAGTATAATATTTTGCTTGGCAATCTTCCCGGCAGTGTAGATTATTTTATTTCTACCGGCGGTTCCGGAGGAGGTGCTCATGCTGCTATGTTTGCAGCCACCTCTAATAACTCTGACTTTTATCCTTATCAGGAGGAAGTAGGGGCTGTTGGCTGCTATTTGAATGAGGACGGGACCTATATCACCACAGTTACTATTGATGGTGCGGAGGTTGATTTGTCCGATGGAGCATGGGGCTGTATTGCTTACAGTGCTATCACCTCTCTCTACGAGGCGGATATGGCGATGGCTTTTGAGTATTACCTTGATACAGACTATGAGTTTGGTTCTGATTTTCAGGCACAGTTGGCAGAGTATCTGTCTGATGCATATATGGAGTATATTAACGGACAAAATCTGACGGTCAAGGAATCCGATGTTGGCTTTGATTTGGATGGAGATGGCGAAATGAACAGTGTGATTGCCTTGACGATTGAATATGATGAGAATCTGTACGCAGATACGAACGGTTATGGAGGTTCTTATTTAGATCTTTATTTGGCCGAATTTATCTCGAATCTGCAATGGTATCTGGATAATTTAGACTATGCGGATGGCTGGACATGGTTTGATGCGGATGGTAATGCATTGTCAGATGAAGATGTGGCTGCAATGACTAGCGAGGAAAAGGCAGAGGCATTTATCGAGGGTCGGTATGCGGCTGGCAGTACAGGCAGCAAAGGCGGAGGTTTGCCAAGCGGTATGAATGGTGCGGCAGACTTTAATGATGAGGAAGGACCGGATGGAGGAGATATGCCGGAAGATAGAACAACGGATCGCTTATCGGATGGCGATATGCCGGAGGACGGGACAACGGATCGCTTACCGGATGGCGATATACCAGAGGGTATAACAAATGATTTCAACAATAATGTTTCCGTCATCAATGAAAATGTTGATACTAACGGTGATACTATGGATGTTGGCACGCCGGATGCTGGCACTACTCAGGCAGCAGGAAGTTCGGTTGATTCCGCTAATTACTCAAATTATGAAGAAATGGTGGAAGCTTATGCTGCTGATATTGCTGAAATTGAAGCTGGAGACGAATATGGAAACAATATCGTTTCGTTATACAATCCTTTGAATTATATCGGGGATGATGGTACGGAGGATGCGGTATGGACGCGTATCGTTATGGGAGCTTCGGAAGGTGATATGTCCATGTTCTCCTCTTTGAATCTTCAAATCGCGTGGCTGAATGCAGGCACAGACTGTGAGATTGAATGGCAGTGGGATGGAGGTCATGTGCCTTCTGAAATTTTGAGCAGTTCCTTCGCATTGTATGTTGACCAGATGTATGCAGAATATGCCGGTGGCGTGGAAGTAGAAACCGCTGAAGCAGTGAGGCAGACCACCAATGGAACTGCTACCGATGCCACTGGAACTGATTTAAGTGGCTGGGTGGATGCTTCTGATATCACGAATGTATCTTTTTCTCTGGCGGATGCGGTATCTTACCGCACAGCGGGAGCCAGCAAAGCGATACCGGGGTTCGATGTTATTGATTATGGACAAGAGGATTATGTATTTGGAAGCAGCACTCAGGATGCGCGGCACTGGAATACATTTCTTTTGAAGATTTTTCAAGAACACGCAGATGAGCTTTCTGAGTTGTTTTATACTGCTGGATAACGGTGGTTTACCCGATTGACAAATGCCGACTCCTACATTAAAATTAATGCATTGCCAGAGATTTTTTGGAACGAGCAAGGAAATCAGACAAGATGTCTGAATATGCTTGTATCATATACTGAACGAAGGAGAGATGTGGGACATGGAAGTGAATCGAAAGCTGAATGCATTTGGCGCCATTCTTGGTGCGGTTGGTATATTTGGAGTTATTGTCAGTCTGATGATACTAATGAATAGTATACAGTATTTAAGGGGAATTACTGATATGGGAATGGTAACCATGTCAGCGTCTACTGCCTATCAGTTTGGAGAAACTTATAGCATATTATTTCAATCAGAGGATGGTAGTCTGGTGCAGGAGATTCCTATCACACAGGAAGAATTCGACGCATTTGACCCAGAAAGTATGGAATCAATTGAACGAAGAGTGTATGAAGATATTGACGGTGTGTACCATTATTATGAGGATTTGGATGCAAAACCGATGGCAGTTCTGGAAGAAATCGGTATGCCATTTAAGCTTCCAATTCTTATCTTGATTGTCACTGCTGTCTTAGCGATTGGTGGTTTTTTATGGTGTTTTCATGGAACGCCTACCAAGGGAAGAGATCTTGGAGAAATCCTTCAGGCAAAGAGGGAGGCTGAGGAGGCCGCTGAAAGGGATATGAATGACGAAGCGTCTCCGGAGAAGTCTAAAGCGGATATCTCGGAAGAAGCATCTTCGGAGGATGGGTCTAAAGCAGATTCCGAACAAGAAGTATGTGAAAAAAAGTTATAAAAGAATCAATGAGGCGCCTGTTATTCCAGAGTTGTGGATGGCAGGCGTCTTGTATAACAGGAGAAATGAGATGGCTAAAAAGGCGTTGATTGCAATGAGTGGCGGTGTGGATTCGTCAGTAGCAGCACTGCTCATGAAGGAAAAAGGATATGACTGCACTGGTGTTACCATGAAGCTATATGATAATGATGATATAGGTGTATCAAGGGATCAAACCTGCTGTTCGGTCGATGACATTGAGGATGCAAGGCGTGTGGCATACCAGATTGGAATTCCCTATTATGTCGTGAATTTTAAGGAAGATTTTAAGAATAGGGTAATGGACCGATTCGTGGATAGTTATATGAAAGGCTGGACACCCAATCCGTGTATTGAATGTAATCGTTATTTAAAATTTGAGCATTTATACCAGACAGCAAAGGAGTTAGAATGTGATGTAATTGTTACGGGGCATTATGCGCAAATTGTGGAAGAACAAGGGCGGTATATTATGAAAAAAGCAGTGGATAGCACGAAGGATCAGAGCTATGTACTATATTCACTGCCAAGGGAGCAGTTACCTCATACCTGTTTTCCGCTTGGTGCTATCACAAAGGAGCAAGTGCGGAAAATTGCAGAAGCGCATGGTTTTATCAATTCTAAGAAGCGAGATAGTCAGGATATCTGCTTTATACCGGATGGTAATTATAAGCGTTTTATGGAAGAGGAATATGGAGTATCTGTGGGTTCCGGCGATTTTGTAGATAAAGAGGGTAAGGTGCTGGGACATCATCGGGGTTATTATGGTTATACGATTGGACAAAGGAAGGGGCTGGGAATAGCTGCAGAAAAGCCTTATTATGTGGTAGATATCGTACCAGAGAAAAATCAGGTGATGTTAGGCAGCAATGACGACTTGTTCCGAAAAACCCTGATTGCCGAACATATGAATTGGATGGTTGATGAGGCGGAGATTATATCAGGACGGATGATTCAGGCAAAAGTCCGCTATCGGCAGCAGGCGCAGGATGCTTACGTGGAACGAATAGAACATGACAAGGCAAGGATAACATTTCTCGAACCTCAGCGGGCAATCACCAAAGGTCAGGCAGTGGTACTGTATCAGGATGATACGGTTCTGGGAGGAGGAACCATCGCCGAGGTGATTTAGCATTTTATTTACTTGCTTTACTTAACACAAAGTATTATCTGATTGAAAAAGGAATAGAAAAATGCTAAAATTGTTGTGCTTGTAAGTGTGGGCATATGAAAGAAGCAGGTGCAGAATGGATAAGAAAAAACAGCTTTTGGAATCTTTAATCATATGGTATCCGAGTCATGCCCGAGACTTACCATGGCGACGAGATCAGGAACCGTATCATGTGTGGCTGTCAGAAATCATGCTGCAACAGACTCGGGTAGAAGCGGTAAAGGATTATTATAGGCGGTTCTTGACGGAACTGCCAAATATAAAGGCTTTGGCAGAAGTAGAAGAAGAACGCCTGTTGAAGCTGTGGGAAGGACTTGGATATTATAATCGGGCAAGAAATCTAAAAAAAGCAGCCATCACAATTATGGAGGATTATGGTGGAACATTTCCACAGACTTATGAGGAAATACGTGGGCTTTCCGGTATAGGAGATTATACCGCAGGTGCCATAGGTTCCATATGCTTCGATTTACCAACGCCTGCAGTGGATGGCAATGTCCTTCGGGTATATGCTCGTGTTATGGGTGATGCTTCGAACATTGACAGACAATCTACGAAAAATGCGGTTCGCCAGGAGCTTAGTACCATATATAAAAAAGGGAGCTGTGGAACATTTACACAGAGTTTGATGGAATTGGGGGCTATCATATGTTTGCCAAATGGAGCGCCAAAATGTCAGGAGTGTCCACTTGCATCGATTTGTGAAGCTTATAAACATGATGCATGGAACAAGTATCCCGTTCGGAGTGCAAAAAAATCTCGCAGAAAGGAAAAGAAAACGGTATTTATTCTGCAATGCGGAGATAAAGTTGCGATACAAAAGCGAGAGACAGAGGGTCTTTTGGCTGGGCTGTGGGAATTTCCGAATATGGAGGGGCATTTGACACAGCAGCAGGCGGTAAACGTGGCAGCAGAGTGGCAGGCAGCTCCGCAGAATATGCAGATGAATTATAATTATACGCATATATTTTCTCATGTAGAGTGGCGTATGACAGCTTACTATATTGCGTGTCAGCGTTTGGCAGCCCCATTTACATGGGTGAGCCTAGATCAATTGGAAGCTGAGGTAGCAATTCCATCGGCATTTCGACCATTTGCCGAGATACTGAAACAACAGTTGTAATTCATATAGAAATAAAGATACATATAGGATTTGGTTGGTGCAGCCTATATGTAAGAAGGAATAGGAGGAATAATCAATGCATAGACCGACAGGGGAAACTGTATTATTGTATGGATTTAGGGACCCGCAGAGGATGAGGGAAATCAATTACGTAATGGTGCAGATGGGAATTCGTGTAAAAGTGATTAAGGATGAGCAGCTGGGGCAGACAGTAGGATATCTAGCAGGTATTAAGGGAATGGAGGAAAATCCGAATCCGGAAACCTATGAACCGTTTGATAAGGAAGTGCTAATTATGCATAACTTTACCATTGATAAAAGAATTGATCTGATGCTGTCTAATATTAAGAAACGTGGATTAGACGGAATTCCGCTGAAATGTGTTTTGACCAGCAGTAATAAGAAATGGACGTTTTATGAGTTGGCAAATGAATTAGAAAAGGAGCATACGCTTCTGACCGGCGGTTCTAAATTAGAAAATGCTGAAGAAGACATGACAGAAGAGTAAATGGAGAAAGGAATCGACGCCATGAATCAGGAATTAATTATTGTATTAGACTTCGGCGGCCAGTACAATCAGTTGATAGCCAGAAGAGTCCGAGAATGTAATGTTTATGCGGAGGTGCATCCGTACACCTTAAGCATAGAAACCATCAAAAAGATGAATCCTAAGGGAATCATATTTACCGGCGGTCCAAACAGTGTATATGGAGAAGATTCTCCAAAATATCAGAAAGAAATCTTTGAAATAGGCATACCAATTTTGGGTATATGTTATGGTTCGCAGCTCATGGCCTACACCTTGGGAGGCACTGTGGAAACAGCACCAGTTAGTGAATATGGATACACAGAGGTAAAAGTCAATAAGAATTCTTTGCTATTTGAGGATGTAGAGGAAACTACAGTATGTTGGATGAGTCATACGGATTACATCGCTCAGGCACCGGAGGGCTTTACCATAACTGCACAGACTCCGGTATGCCCGATAGCTGCTATGGAATGTCCGGAAAAAAAGCTATATGCAACACAATTCCATCCGGAGGTGATGCATACAAGGGAAGGCAAGAAGATGCTGGAGAGCTTTGTATATAAAGTATGCGGCTGTAAGGGTGACTGGAAAATGGATTCCTTTGTTGAACATAGTATCAGAGAGCTGCGTGAAAAAATTGGTGATGGAAAAGTGCTGTGTGCCTTGTCTGGCGGTGTGGATTCCTCTGTGGCGGCAGTGCTTTTATCAAAAGCAGTTGGAAAGCAGCTTACCTGTGTATTTGTAGATCAAGGATTGCTTCGTAAAAATGAAGGTGATGAAGTAGAAGCAGTATTTGGTCCCGATGGTCCATATGATTTGAATTTTATTCGTGTCAATGCTCAAGAACGTTTTTATGAAAAATTAAAGGGAGTAGAAGAACCGGAACAGAAACGTAAAATTATCGGGGAAGAATTTATTCGTGTATTTGAAGAAGAGGCGAAGAAAATCGGTGCGGTGGACTTCCTTGTGCAAGGAACCATTTATCCGGATGTCATTGAGTCCGGACTCGGTAAGTCGGCAGTGATTAAGTCGCATCATAATGTAGGGGGATTGCCGGATTATGTTGATTTCAAGGAAATTATTGAGCCTCTTCGCCTGTTATTTAAGGATGAGGTCCGTAAGGCGGGCTTAGAGCTTGGAATTCCGGATTATTTGGTATATCGCCAGCCATTCCCGGGTCCGGGACTTGGTATTCGAATTATCGGAGAAGTGACGGCGGAAAAGGTACGGATTGTCCAAGACGCAGATGCAATCTATCGTGAGGAAATAGCGAAGGCGGGCGTGGACAAGAACTTAGGTCAATATTTTGCTGCCCTTACGAATATGCGTAGTGTAGGCGTTATGGGAGATGGAAGAACCTATGATTATGCAGTGGCACTTCGTGCGGTCTGTACTTCAGATTTCATGACAGCGGAAAGCGCAGAGATACCATGGGAAGTATTGAACAAAGTTACCAACCGAATTGTTAACGAGGTGAAGGGGGTAAATCGGGTGCTGTATGATTGCACTGGGAAACCACCGGGAACGATTGAGTTCGAATAAGTAAAGGTGTTGCTGGAACTCGCATAAACACTGGATTCTTTGCAAATTTGAGTACCGTTTGATAACAATTTGATAACAGCACCGCCAGAACATTTATTATAATGACGCTGACGGTTAGCGGGTATAGCCGCTAAGTCTTAAAAATAAGGTCTTACCAGATTGAGTGAAACAGATCAATTTGGTAAGGCCTTTTTGCGTTGTTTAGGATGTCTGATTATTCATTGTCCGTCGTTTCTTCTGCTTCACGTTTGGAGCGCTGGACAGAGAGGTCAGCTTTTGTACGTTCGATTTCTTTTTGGGGATATGTATACCGCCATTGGTCGTATTCCTCTTTGGTAATCTCGCCGGCTTCCAACAGAGCGGATTGCCTTTGCCATGAAAGAAACATATCAAACATAGAAAGGTAGGTGGTTCCTTTGGACTTGTCCAGCCTAAGACAGAGTTCCCCGTCAATCTCTCCGATACGCAGGCCGTAAAGGTCTTCCAGTGTGAAAAGTGTGTGCATTAGCCCAGTGTAGCTGTCAATATCGGGCACAGCCAGTGCCTGGGGCGATACCTCAAAGATGTCAGCAAGGGCATTTAAATATTTTTCTTTGGGGCTGCGGGCACCTTTTTCGTACTGTGCGATACGGACATCCGCCTGCATATCGTTGAAGCCGAGCTGCTGTCCCAGATATTTTTGAGTAAAACCATGTTTGAGCCGGAAATAATGGATTCTTTCCCCGATTGCCATAGTGAATCCCTCCATTCGTTGAATGATGGGTCAAGTATAACATAAAAGTATAGGTCAATCAATAGAAATGATACAAAAAAGTATAGAAATTATTTTGCAAACCACTTGACCAATACAGAAAAGTATAGTAATATAAGAGAAAACCAATACAAAAATGTATAGTGAATTGAAAAGGAGGTAGCTTATGGAAAAGATGTTCATGAGAGTGGATGAAGTGATGGCGGCGCTGGATGTTTCAGAATCCTATGCTTACAAACTGATCCGGAAACTGAACAAGGAGCTTGCAAAGACAGGCTGCGTCACGATTGCCGGAAGGATTGACCGTAAATTCTTTCACGAACATTTCTACGGCACACAGGCTTACGAAGGGAGGGATTAAAATGCTTGTATATAAGAATGAAAAGAATGGATCATGGTATGTCATGGTTCGCTACAAGGACTGGAAAGGTGAGAACAAGCAGAAATGTCAGCGCGGATTTGCGACGAAGCGCGAAGCACAGGAGTGGGAGCGCCAGTTCCAGTTGCAGAAGAAAGCAGATCTCGATATGACGCTGGAGAGCTTCTGCAAGATGTATGAAAAGGATGTGCGCCCGCGGCTGAAAGAAAATACCTGGCTGACGAAGGAGAGCATTTTCCAGAGCAAGATTTTACCGTATCTGGGGCAGCGGAAAGTGTCGGAGATCACAGCGAAGGACGTGATTGACTGGCAGAATGAGATGAGGAGACAGACGGGAAAGGATGGGAAACCAATCTCGCCTACTTACCTTAAAACGATACACGCACAGCTTAGTTCTATCTTCAACCATGCGATCAGGTATTACGATCTGACGGTCAACCCGGCGAAGAAAGCCGGGACGATGGGGATGGAGGAAAGTAAGGAGATGTCATTCTGGACGAAGGAAGAATATCTGAAATTTGCGGAGGCGATGATGGACAAACCACTTTCCTATTATGCGTTTGAAATGCTTTACTGGTGCGGTATACGCGAGGGCGAGCTGCTTGCGCTGACACCTGCGGATTTTGATTTCGAGAACCGGACGGTGACGATTAATAAGTCCTATCAGCGCCTGAAGGGAAAGGATGTAATCACATCTCCGAAAACGAAGAAGAGCAACCGCGTGATCCGGATGCCGCAGTTTCTGGCTGATGAGATGCAGGATTGTCTGAAGCTGTTTTACAGCTTGAAGCCGGATGACCGCATCTTCCCGATTACGAAGCATTACCTGTCCCATGAGATGGACCGCGGCTGCAAGGAGACTGGTGTGAAGCATATCCGTATCCATGACCTGCGACATTCCCATGTGTCCCTGCTGATTGATATGGGGTTCACGGCGCTTGCCATTGGTGACAGGGTCGGACATGAGGGTGAGAAAATCACTTACCGCTATGCACACCTGTTCCCATCACGGCAGACGGAGATGGCAGATCGGCTGGATACGGCACGGTTTGGACGCGGAGGCGAAGAGAAGGGAGGTGAGGACGTATGTCAGCAAGGAGCTTAGACCGACAGGGACGATGGAGGAACAAGGTAGTTGCGTTCCGGGTGTCGCCGGAGGAGGACGAGCAGATTGAAACTGCCGTCAGATTATCGGGTATGACAAAACAGGATTATATTATCCGGCGGTTACAGGAGCAGAAAGTTGTGGTGATCGGCAATCCCAGAGTGTATAAGGCTTTGAAAAATGAGCTTGCAAAGGTGCTTGAAGAATTGCAGAGGATCAGCGACAGCAGCGATATAAACCCTGACCTGTTAAACACGATAGAACTGATCACATGCACATTGCAGGGAATGAAAGATGAGAAATAAAAATGCCTTTAAGTGTCGGCAAACACCTAAAGGCACAGGCCTGGCAGAATACCCGCCCATTAAATTCTATGGGTATTCTACCAGAGTCTCATCCCACTTTCAACCGGAAAGGAGAAAATTTGGAAAGAAATTATGACAAACGGAAACCAGAGCCAGCACTGAAGCTGATTAACATGGAGACAGTGGAGGTCGAGCAGATTGAATGGCTCCTCTACCCATTCATCCCTTATGGGAAGCTCACGATTATACAGGGCGACCCCGGCGAAGGCAAGACGACTATGGGTATTACAGATCATAGCGAAGCTGACAAAGGGAGAAGAGGTTTTCACTGATGGCGGGATTGATAATGGTAGTGAGGAAAAGGAAGATGAAGTACCTGCTCAGAAGTATGAGCCTGTCAACGTGATTTACCAGACCGCGGAGGATGGCTTGGGGGATACGATAAAACCCCGTCTGCTTGCGGCGGGAGCTGACTGTTCCCGTGTACTGGTGATTGATGACAGGGAACAACCGCTGACATTGCAGGATTACCGGTTAGAAGAGGCGATTGTGCGGACAAAGGCAAGGCTTGTGGTTCTTGACCCGCTACAGGGCTTCCTCGGTGCTGATGTGGATATGCACAGGGCGAATGAGATCAGGCCGTTGATGAAACGGGTGTCAGAGCTGGCGGAAAAGTATCATTGCGCGATTATCCTGATCGGCCACATGAACAAGAACAGTGGTGTGAAATCCTCTTATCGCGGTCTGGGTTCCATTGATTTTCAGGCGGCAGCAAGAAGTGTGTTGCTGATCGGAAGAGTGAAGGACGAGCCGGACATCCGGGTAGTATGCCATATTAAAAGTTCACTGGGTTCGGAAGGCAAGTCCATTGCGTTCCGCTTGGACAAAGAGACAGGATTTGAATGGATTGGAGAGTATGATGTGAACGCCGATGAACTTTTGAGTGGAGACAACCGGGGAAGCAAATTAAAGGCTGCTGCGGAATTTTTAGAAGAAATGCTGGAGGATGGCCAGGTGCTTCAGAAGGAGATTGAGGAAGCGGCACAGAGCAAAGGGATTAAATCCAAAACCTTATGGAATGCGAAGAAAAAACTCAATGTAAAGTCAGTCAAGGTCGGCTCACAGTGGGCATGGGAATTGCCGTAAGGTAAGAAGGAAGATGGCAAGATTCCCTGTTCCTAAAGACAAGGTAATCTTGCCATCTTGAAGGAGGAGACATGAAGAATATACAGATACCTTATGATTTATTTGTATCGCTGTTGCGGTATCACCTGTTGGAAATAAACGACTGTGAAGCAGAGATTCAGAAAGGGTTAGAAAAGAAACTGGATGCGCTGGTGATGCATGATTTGTATTCAAGGTCAAAAGCAGCACCAACGGCTGAGGAGCGGGAAAAGGCCAGACAGGAATATCTGGATAAGCGTGGAGTGCCGGACAGCTTTCGGTGGAGTGTTTCCCTTGATGAGAGATAACAGGAGCGTGGCACGCTCCTGTAGGATGCAGACAAAGAAGGAGGATAGGTTTGATGATTAGACAACCGAAACGTGGAACACGGAATGTAAATGATTGTTTTTATGATTTTGAAGCGGAGCAGATCGACAGGCTCAATGAAATATTTGGAAATATAGAGTTGAGCAGGTCGGAGGAGCGGACGCTTGTCTGGCTGGCAGGGTGGGAGGAAAGCACAGTAAAAAATGTGATTTCGGCTATCCGTAAAGCCATGGCAGCGGAAGCGATTCGGCTGGAACAGCCGTCCCGTCCGGAGGCACCGCAGAGGTGACGCAGGCGGGATAATCCGGCGACAGCCGGAAGAAGACCCTCCGGCGAGGAGCGCAAAGGCAGCTTTTGATAGACGGAACGGCTGTCAAAAGTGCTTTTGCGTTACTTTCGCGAAAGTAACAAAGCCTACGCCGTATCCTGCCAAAGGCATGCAGCGCAGGCGCTCTTTAAAAGAAAATGGAGGAATGCGATTGAAACGAACAATCAGTGCAATGATGGGAAAAGGCTCTCTGACTCACAACAGCAGGGAATTTATCG